>NZ_LZKE01000099.1:0-32904 GCF_001672675.1 Mycobacterium sp. E2327 | reverse complement strand
CCGTCTCGGCGATGTGCATCGGGCCGACCAGGCTCCAGTCCTTGCGGTCGACCTGCGTCCCGAAGGCCGCGGCGCGCTCCTCGACGATGCCCCAGTGATAGGACAGCGCGTCGAAGCCCTCGACGATCAGCGTCGCCCCGATGGACAACAGCCCGATGCCGTGCTTGCCGGCCAGCCGCGCGCCGGTCGGCGAGGCGACCGCGGCGACCGCAAGCGGGATCCCGCCGTCCGAGTAGGGGGCCAGCTGCAACTTGGCGTCAAAGAGCTGATGCGTGGCCGTTTTCGCGCTCACGGTCTCCCCGGCCAGCAGCCGGACGACGATGTCGAGGTTGGTTTCCAGAAGCTCGCGCGTGTCAGTGGGGTTGAGCCCGATCATCGCGGAATCCGTCGGCAATGAGCCGGGTCCCATTCCGCCGATGATGCGCCCATGCGTGAGGTGATCGAGCAGCATCAACCGGTCGGCGACCCAAAGCGGGTTGTGATAGGCGAGCGAAATGACCCCGGTGCCAAAGCGAATGCGCTTGGCGCGTTCCGCGGCCGCGGCGATGAAGACTTCCGGGGAGCTGATGATCTCGCTGCCCGCCGAATGATGTTCGCCGATCCACGCCTCGTCGAAGCCGACGGCGTCGAGGTGTTCGACGAACTCCAGGTCGCGCTGCAGGGCCAGCGTCGGATTCGTGCCGGCCCGGTGGAACGGGGCGATGAAATATCCAAACCTGAGCTTGGCCATTGGGGTCCCCTTGCGGTCGAGTTGCGGAGAACCATAACTCAAGCCGCCCAAGGTTAGGTCAAAAGCACGACCCCAGATATTGCTCAGCCGGCGGGGCCAGATTCACATGACCCCACCGGCTTGGGAGCAAGTCTTCGCCGTAACCGGTGTATTAGTAGCCGCCGCAGATGTTGCCGACGCAACCGCCGCCGCCGCCCGGTCCGCCGCCGCCGCCACCGACACCTGGGATGCTGCCGCCCCCGCCGCCGGGACCGCCGCCGCCGGTCGGGCCGCCGGGAACGCCGCCACCGCCGCCGCCGGGACCGCCGCCGCCGGTCGGGCCGCCGGGCACCCCGCCGCCCCCGCCGCCCGGACCGCCGCCGCCAGTCGGGCCGCCCGGCGCCGTGGACGGCGCGGGCACCACGCTGGTCGTAGTAGTGGTGGTCGATGGCGTCGTGCTGCTGCTGCTCGGCCCCTTATTGCCGCCGCCACATCCGACTGCGAACACGAGCATTGCCGCGCCGCCGAACAGCGCTACGGCATTCCTAGCCCCAGATCTCATCACCAAATCCCCACTCTCCACTCGCGCCGCGGTAGCTGCGGTCCACTTCTCCGTACCCGGGCGCGCGGGTGCACAAACGAGTTGGAGCGCTGACGGTGGGGAACTTGGTCGGCTTAGCAGTCGAGGCCGGAAACGCAGGCGGTGAGAGTGGCGATGTGCACGCCGCTGCCGCCCGCGAGAGCGGTCGCGCCCGGGTGGGCCACGGTCGCGCTGGGCGCCGGGTGCGGCGTCGGCGACGACGCAGTGGCCGAGGGGCTGGCGCCGCCCAATCCGATGGTCGCAGCGAGGACGGCCGTGCCGCCGAACACCGCGATTGCCTTCTTAACCTGTGCCTTCATGGGTCCATCCTCTCCTCGCAGGATCGCTCGCTATGGCTAATCATACGCATGTGCAACTATTGCTACAAGGAAGAGTTTTCAAGGCGTATAACACTGCGTGGGGGTGCCCGGACAACAGGCTTCAGGCGGAGCCGGCCGAGTGGGCGGGCCGTCGCGAGGGTCAATGGGCGCGACGACGTGAGCCCGGCACAGGCCGCGACAAGATCAGCAAACGGTTCGCGACGTCACCCGTCGCGGACGCCTAGTCTTCCTACGCCTAGTCTTCCTTGGTGATCAGCCTGCGCAGCGCCACGCGGTCGGGCTTCAGCAGCTCCTCGATCCGCGGGTGGTTTACCTCGGCGACGATGATCTCGCCCACCTCCTGATTGACCTCGCTGAAGATGCCGTGCGACTTCATCTTTGAGGTCTGATACAGGTTGTCCTCGGTGGGCGTCACGTAGTACACCGCGTCGGCCTTGAAGCGGTGCACCAGCCAGA
Organism: Mycobacterium sp. E2327; assembly: GCF_001672675.1. Lineage (NCBI taxonomy): Bacteria > Bacillati > Actinomycetota > Actinomycetes > Mycobacteriales > Mycobacteriaceae > Mycobacterium > Mycobacterium sp. E2327. The sequence goes on along the minus strand of NZ_LZKE01000099.1, from coordinate 30,818 downwards.
GGTGGATGAGGGTCATCAGGCGCTTTTGGCGCAGCTTCTCGGCGAACGTGTTCTGATCGCGCACCGTGAGGATGCTGCGGCCGTGGCGGTCCTTGATGGGATCGAAGACGACGTTGGCGAGCTGCTCGTCGCCGTTGCCGTGGATCCCCAGCACCAGTACGTCCGAGCCGGCGCGGCGTGGCCGCAGCTGCACGCGGAGCTTTTCCCCGAGCTGGTAGTGCTCGCTCCACAACGTCAGCCATTCCTCGAGCAGCTTCTTCGGCACTTCGGTCTGGACGAGGTGCTGGTGCTGGGTCGAGCCCTTGCCCATCGCCTTGGTGGTCGCGGTGCGTCCCGAGGACGCGGCCAGGGCGGCGTCGCTGCGCGGTCCGCCCACCAGGGTTTGCGGTGTGCGGTACGGCGATTCGACGAGGCGCATCTTGCGCTGCAAGCGCGCGAGCGCAAGCATGCCGTCCTGCCTCAGGGCGGTGGCGAACTCTTCGGCGGCGACGCCGTCGATCTGGTGCCCGCCGTAGGTGATGAAGTTGAAGACGAAGCCCATCTTCCCCAGCTCGACGGGGAACTGCTTCATCTCCTCGTCGGTCATTCCGGTGGTGTCCCAGTTGAACGACGGCGAGAGGTTGTACGCCAGCATCTGCTCGGGGAACTTGGCGTGGATGGCGTCGGCGAACTGCCGGGCGTCGGCGAGGTCGGCTGTCTTGGTCTCCATCCAGAGGATGTCGGCGAACGGCGCCGCGGCGAGCGACTTCGCGATCGCGTACGGAATGCCGCCGCGGATCTGGTAGTAGCCCTCCGGCGTCTTTGCCAGCTCGCAGTCCCATGGCGAGTCGACGCCCAATTCTTTGGCCTTCTCCTTGGCCTCGTAGAGCGACGCGTGCTCGGCGAACTGGCGCCACTCCTCGGGGCGCATGCTCTTGGGCTCCTCCTCCTCGCTCTCCCCGAACGCGAGGACCTCCGCCACGGCCTCGGCGTAGGTCATCAGCCCGGCGTCGTCCTCCCAGGCCGCGACGAACCGCGACTCGACCTGGTCGAAGAGGTCGTCGATCGATTGCTTGCCGTTCTCCCGCCAGGTGTTGACGGCATCGGAGATCACGCCCTGAATGCCTTGGCGCTCAAGCCACGCCGTGGCGTTGGCGTACTCGGCGTCGGACATGGCGTAGAGGAGGTGGCCGTTGAGTTCCTTGACTCCCAGCTCGTAGAAGCGCCGAACCAGCGCCAGGAAGCACGCCTTGTAGGACGGAATCTTCAGGTTGGTGGCACCGAGCAGGAACGGCTGGTCGCGCTCGTCGGCGCGGCTGTCGATCAGGTTGGCCGCCTCGGCGTCGGTGCGCGCGACGATGATGCCGGGCACCCGCATCACGTCGAGCTGGAAGCGGGCGGCGTTGAGGCGCTTGATCTGTTCGTCCGACGGCACCAGGACCTTGCCGCCCTGATGGCCGCACTTCTTGGTGCCCGGGCGCTGGTCCTCGATGTGGTAGCCGGGCACGCCGACCTCCACGAAGCGTCGGATCAGGTTGCGCACGTGCGGGTCACCGCCGTGGCCGGTGTCGGCGTCGGCGATGATGAAGGGCCGGTAGTCGTACTCCGGTGACGTGGCCCGCTGCTGTTCGCTCATGTTCCGGCGCAGGTACTGCTGATTGCGGTCGGCGGTGAGGAGCGCGCGCACCAGCACGGCCGCGTCGTCGGGCACCTGGCTCAACGGGTAACTGGCGAGGTCGGGTCCCGGGTCTTCGGTGGTGGAGCCCTTGGCCGAGGTCGCCCAGCCGCCGAGGTAGATCCCCTCGATGCCCATCCGCTTCATGCTGACCGCCTGGCCCGGCGAATACGGGCCGAACGTCGTGATGCTTTTCTTCGCCGCGAAGAGCTCGCGCAGCCGGTCGTAAAACGCCGCCGCCGCTTCCCGCGCCACCGTGTAGTCGGTCGCAATCGTGCCGCGCTGCTCCGCGACTTGGCGGGCCGTGTACAGGCGCGTGATCCGGGCAAAGCGCGAACTCTCGAAGTACCGCTGCGTAGCCTCGACGTCCTGCTCGAACGGCGTGCGGACCTCGGTGTCCGTTTCGATGATGGCCATGGGGTTTCGCTCCTCTTCAGCACGAATTCGCTGACCGTGAGTTTATCCCCGGACACGGCGGTTGAATCAGGGGTAAATAGTCCCGAGCCGCAACTGTGGCCGCGCCGTACTCCGGGCACACAATGCCCAGCAAAGCGCGTCGGCGATCGGTAGTCTCCCCACCGTGCAGACGAGCTTGCGCTTCGAGCGTTGGTACCTTCCCCTCGCGGCTGCGGTCGGGCTGGGCCCCCGCCACAGCGAAATCCGGTTGGACGCGGGCGTCCTGCACGTCAAGATGGGCTGGGCGTTCGAGGCCGACATCCCACTGGCCTCGATCACCAAGGCAGAACCCGCCAGCGAGCGCGTGTTCGCCTGGGGCGTGCACTACGCGGGAGGACGCTGGCTGGTCAACGGCTCGGGCAAGGGCCTGGTCGCATTGACGATCGAGCCCCCGGTACGGGCGAAGGTGTGGGTCCGGTCGGTGACACTGCGCTCGTTGTGGGTCAGCGTGACCGATCCGGACGCCCTGATCGCCGCCTGCACAACCGCCCGCGCCTAACCGGGTGCCGAGAGCGCGCGCTTCTTCAACCAATCCCGCTGCCGGCGGACGAACTTCGCGTCGACAGTCTTTCCGTGGCCCGGGACATAGACGGCGTGGGGCCCGCCGATCTCGAGCACCCGATCCAGGGTGTCCGGCCAGGCCGCCAGATCGGAGTCGGCGTCGATGTACGGGTCGGCGGATTCCTCGACCAGGTCACCGGTGAACAGCACGACCGGGTCGCCGCCACCGTCGCGGGCGGGCGCCACCACGACCAGGTCGGCCGATGTGTGGCCGCGCCCCGGGTGCGTCACCGTGACGGTGCGGTCGCCGAGGTTGATCGCGGCTTCGTATAGACCGCGCCGGGGTGGCTTTAGCGCCGAAATCGCGCGATCGACTTCGGCGGCATTCGCGCCGTAACTCAGCGCGTGTGCGCGAAGGTGACCGGTGCCCGACGTCAAATATTCGACAACCTCAGGCGTGCAGTGGATTTCGGCGTCACCGAATGCCGAGCAACCCAGGACATGGTCGAAGTGCTTGTGTGTGAGCACGACGTGGGTCACATCGCGCCCGGTGAGCCGTCGCGCGTCGGCGTGGATGGCGGCCGCCTCGGCGAGGGTGGTTCCGGTGTCGATGATCAGCGCTCCGCCGGCGCCCTGCACCAGCCCGACCGTCACGTCGCAGAACGCCAGCCGGCAGCGATGGACCGTGTCGGTCAGTCGTTCCCAGGCGAAGTGCACAAGAAGGACGGTAGCCCCGTCGGGGCCAGCGCGCGGGCGTGAGGCGCCCGGCACCGTGTGCGACCATCACCCGATGCGCGCAGTCGTCATCACCAAGCACGGCGACCCGTCGGTCCTGCGGGTCCAGGAGCGGCCGGACCCGCCGCCACCGGGCCCCGGGCAGTTGCGGGTCGCGGTGCGGGCGGCCGGGGTCAACTTCGCCGACCACCTGGCCCGGGTCGGCTTGTATCCGGACGCGCCGAAGCTGCCGGCGGTGGTCGGCTACGAGGTCGCCGGGATGGTCGAGGCCGTCGGCGACGGCGTCGACCCCGACCGGGTGGGCGAACGCGTGTTGGCGGGCACGCGATTTGGCGGCTACGCCGAGGTGGTCAACGTGGCGGTGAGCGATTCCGTCCCGCTGCCGGATACGTTGACTTTCGAACAGGGCGCCGCCGTCCCGGTGAACTACGCGACCGCCTGGGCGGCGTTGCATGGTTACGGGTCGCTGCGCGCCGGCGAGCGGGTGCTGGTGCACGCGGCGGCCGGCGGGGTGGGCATTGCGGCCGTCCAGTTCGCCAAGGCGGCCGGGGCCGAGGTGCACGGGACCGCGTCGCCCGCAAAGCACGCCAAGCTGATCGAGCTGGGCGTCGACCGGGCCATCGACTACCGCCGCGACGGCTGGTGGAAGGGCCTGGGCCCTTACGACCTGGTGCTCGACGCGCTCGGCGGCACGTCGCTGCGCCGGTCCTACGCGCTGCTCCGCCCGGGCGGAAGGCTTGTGGGCTATGGGATTTCGAACATGCAACACGGCGAGAAGCGCTCGCTGCGCGCCGCCGCGCCGCACGCCGTGGCGATGCTGCGCGGTTTCAACCTGCTCGACCAGCTCTCGGAGTCGAAGGCCGTGATCGGGATCAACATGCTGCGGCTGTGGGACGACCGCGGCACACTCGAGCCGTGGATCACTCCCCTGGCCAAGGCCCTCGACGACGGCACCATCGCTCCCGTCGTCCATGCCGCGGTCCCGTTCGCCCGGGCGCCGGAAGCGCACCGGATCCTGGCGGCCCGGGAGAACATCGGCAAGGTGGTGCTGGTGCCGTGAGTTTTAGCACCGCGACAATGGCTATCTAATCCGTCATGGCTATCACCGATTCCCGCGAAGTCGTCATCGACGCGACGCCCGACGAAATCATGGACGTGCTGTTCGACCTCGAGTCCTTGACCGAGTGGTCCTCGTTTCACAAGAAGGTCGAAATCCTGGAACGCGACGCCGACGGCCATCCGAGCAAATCGCGGCAAACGGTGAAAATCGTCGGCGTCAGCGACGAGCAGGTGCTCGACTACTCCGTTCACGACGACGGAGTGGGCTGGACGCTTCAGAGCTCCAAACAGCAGCGCGCGCAGGAGGGCCGCTACACCCTGACCCCCGACGGCGATTCCACCCGCGTGCGTTTCGATCTGACCGTGGACCTTGCCGCCCCGGTGCCGGGGTTCCTGGTCAAGCGGGGGGCCAAGGGCCTGATGGAAACCGCGACCGACGGCCTGCGCAAGCGCGTGCTCGAGGTCAAGGGCGGCAAGTAGGTTCGAAACGAGTCCTTCCCGACCGACCGTCGGCGAGCGACACTGTCCTGTATGGAATCGCTTCACCGCTTCGCGCCGGTCACCGCCGGGCTGGCGCTCCTCGTCACGCTCGCCGGCTGCGGCGGCCAGGGCGGCAGCCATTCGACGGCCCCGCAGACACCCAAGGTGACAACCCTCGGCCGGACGGTCGCCGAAGCGCCGGGAACCGGGCCGGTGACGATCAGCAGTCCCGCGTTCCCCGACGGCGCACCCATCCCCGCGCAATACACCTGCAAGGGAGCCAATGTCGCGCCGCCCTTGACGTGGTCGGCGCCGTTGGGCGGGGCGCTGGTGGTCGACGACCCGGACGCGCCGCGCGGACCCTACGTCCACTGGATCGTCGTCGGAATTCCGCCCGGTCCCGGAAGCACCGCGGACGGCCAGATCCCCGCCGGCGCCAGCAGCCTGCCGAACTCGGCCGGGCAGGCCGGCTACAGCGGGCCCTGCCCGCCCGCGGGCACCGGGGTGCACCACTACCGGTTCACCCTCTACCAGCTCCCCGCCACCTACCAGCTCCCCGCGGGACTGGCCGGTGCCCAAGCGGCGCAGGCGATTACCCAGGCCACAACCGGACACGGACAGGCACAGTTCACCGGAACCTTCGAAGGCTGATGACCCAAGCGGGGGCGCCATGCCGGCACAACCGACGTTAGATGTAACGCGGGCAATACAATTCGGCCAGCTCGTCGCCGCGATCTACGCGACATCGCCCGGCGACTTGACGAACAGGGCCGGGCAGGCCCTGAGCGCCGGCGGCGTCGACTACACCGTGGTCACGACGATCTACGCCAACGACCTGGCGACCGACATGAATCCGGCCCGCGCCGACGACGAGGTCTCCATCGGGCTCATCTGCCAGGAAAACAAGACCGGCAACGTGGCGATCGCGATCCGCGGCACCGAAGGGTGGCTGGAATGGATCCACGACGTCGAATTCGGTTTGGTGCCATGCCCTTTCCTGACGGGAGCAGGGCACACGGAGGACGGCTTCACCGACATGTACGAGTCGCTGCGCACCGGGGCCCAACCGGGTTCGCCAAAGGTGGTCGACGCGCTCGCGAATCTTTCGTTCCCGCAAGCCGTCGACTCCGTGACGATCTGCGGGCACAGCCTGGGCGGAGCCCTGGCGACGCTGCTGGCGCTCGATTTGGCGGCCAACACGACCTTCGCCGTTCCCGCCGTCTACACGTATGCCAGTCCGCGCACCGGGGATTCGCTGTTCGCCGCCACCTTCGACCAGGTGGTGAAGAACTCGTTTCGCATCGCGAACCGGTTGGACATCGTCACCGCCCTGCCTCCCACCGTCGATTACGAACACGTGCTCAATCCGACCTGGCTGAACCCGATCCGGTTGCTGCCGCTGCCACCGAAGGTTCTGGTCAAATACTCGGTGGGGTGCGAACATTCGCTCGCGACCTACCTGTACCTGCTGTCGCTGCAATCGGGCGGGCCGACCCTGAACCTGGAGCCCGCCTGCAAGCCCTCCTAGTCCGCCGGTGTCCGGGTGGCGAGCCGAATTAGCCCGCGGCGCAGCCGTTTGTCGCGCCTGCCGGCGGCCAGTTCGATCAGGGCGATCTCCGCGACCGCCGCGACGAGCAACGCCGCGACCGGTTCCGGGGACGCCCAGCCGAGCGCGACGAGATCGGGCACGATCTGCGCGGCCGCACTTTCGTTGCGGGCGGCCACCAAGTCGCTCAGCCCGGCCTCGGTGCGTGACTGCACGAGCAACGCCTTGGTGGCCGGCTCGGCCAGACAGCCGTCGAGGTAGGCGTTCATCCCCGCCTCGAGCCGCTCACGGCCGGGCGGCAGGTCGGCGCCGGCGGCGGCGATCGAGTCCTGCAGGTCGTCGTGGAACCGGGCGTGCAGTGCCCGCACGTATTCCGAACGGCTGGGCCAATGCTGATAGAAGCTGCCCTTCGCCATGCCGGCCTCGGCGACGATCGCGTTGACCGAGATCCGGGCCAGGTCGGCCGTTCCCAGCAGCCGCTGCCCCGCGTCCAACAGCGCATTGCGTCCCGGCTCAGGCGATCTCATCGCGCGGCCGCCCTGCGCTGGCTGCGGCGCGCCAGCATCTCGCCGTACTGCTCGCAGACGTGGATCACACCGGTGAGTTGATAGGTGATCCACCCCTTGTGGGTCGACGGGAGGTTCTTTTCGAACACCCGATGCCCGATGATCTGCAGGGCCCACCCGCCGACGAACATCGCGGCACCGACCCTCGGCTTGGCCCACACCAACGGGAGGCCGGCCGCGATGATCGGCGTGCCGATCAGGTGCGTTGTCCGTACCCCCCTCGAGGTGTGCTGGGTTCGGTAGTAGGCCATCTTGTCGGCGAACGGCGCTTCGGGCGGCGGGGCTGGCATCGCGGGTCCCTTCTTGTCACGGAGGTCTTCTCGTTATAGCGTAGGCGATGACCGACCAGTCGGTCAACAAGTCGGTCAACCTGGCGAGAGGAACCTCCATGGCGATTGTTCAAACCCGGGCGGGGCGCGTGGCCTACCACGAATCCGGCAGTGGCCCAACCGTTTTGCTGCTTCATGCCACGCTGCACGACCGACACGACTTCGACCCGATCGTCGAGACGCTTGCTCGCAACTACCGCACCATCGCGGTGGACTGGCCCGGGCACGGCGAGTCCGATCCGATCGAGTCCCCCATGGTGGCCAGCGCGCCGCTGTTCGCCGACGTGCTGGAGGACGTCGTCGAGGGCCTGGGCGTGTCGGGCGCCGTGTTCATCGGGAACTCGGTCGGCGGGTTTGCCGCCGCGCGGCTGGCGATCACTCACCCCGTGTGCGTCGCAGGTCTCGTCCTGGTCAACACGGGCGGCTTCGTGCCCTTGAATCCGGCGGTCCGCGGCTTCTGCCGCGTGCTCGGCACGCCGGCGCTGTTCCGGCGGGCCGCCCCGCTCTTCGTCCGCGGATACATGAAGGCCAAAACCGACGACGACCGGCGCATCGTCGAGCGCGCGACCGCGGTGGCGAAAACGCCCGAGGGCGTCCGCATCGGAGCGGCGCTGTGGCGCAGCTTCGCCACGCCCCAGCACGACCTGCGCGGCCGCGCGGGTGAGCTGTCCGTGCCGACGCTGATCGTGTGGGGCAAGAAGGACATCGCCATACCGCTGCGTGCGGGTCGCGCGACCCATGACGCCATCGCCGGGTCCCGGCTGGAGATCCTCGACACCGGTCACGTGGTATTTTCGTCGGACCCCGGCGGCTTTCTCGCCGTCGCCGAGCCGTTCCTGGAATCGGTCAGCCTGCGGAGGTGACCGGCGCGTGACCGTGCCGCGACACTGCGCCGGCTGCGACGACACGCCGAGAAACGTGACGCTCCTTTAAGTTTCGCGAACGGGAGGTCCCGATAACCCCTGCGCGCTCTCGACGGCCGCCTCGACGAAGCGGCGCAGCGCGGCGTTGCGGCCGCGCGGCAGAAACACCAGCGCCACCGGGCTCGGGGGTGCTCCCCGCAGCGGGATGAAGCGCACCCCGGGGTGGATGTTGCGCCGGACGGCGACGTCGGGGATCACGCCGAGGCCGCGATCGGCCGCGACGGATTCGATCCACTCGTCGAAATTCGCTGTCTCCACGATGGTTTCGGGCCCGGCGCCGGTGGCCCAGGACCACGGGCCGGTGGTGCCGCTGGTGGTGTTGACGACCAACGGCCACCGCGGCACCTCGGCCCAGTCCAATTCCGATCGGTCCGCCAGCGCCGAATGCACCGAGCACACCGCGACTCGAGCCTCGTTGAACAGGTGCACGACGCGCAGGCCCGCCGCCGCGAGCCGGCCGCGCACGACGGCGACGTCGACCTTTCGCTGCTGCACCGCGCCCAGCGCGTCGTCCGTGCGGACCAGCCCGACCGAGGTCCCGGTGGCGCGCTCGAAGCGGGCGAGGGTGTCCTGCGCCCACGGGTCGGGCAGCAACCAGCTGAACCCGAGGCGGATGACTGCCTGCTGCCGCACCGCGCCGAACCCGCGTTCCAGCTCCGCGAGGACGCGTTCGACATGGTCGAGGAACGTTCGGCCGGCCTGCGTCGTCTCGACGTGCCGCGAACTGCGGTCCAGCAGCGTCACCCCCAGTGCGTCCTCCAACTGTTGAATGGTGCGGCTCAGCGCCGGTTGGGTGATGCGGAGCTCGTCCGCGGCCTGCGTGAACGACTTGAGCCGCGCCACCGCCTCGAACACCCGGAGGTGGCGCAACTCGACCCGGCCGCCGTCCAAACCGCCCATGTCTGGCAAGCATAGATCGATTACATCGGGCATTTCACAGCGGCTTTCGGCGGGCCTAGCGTCGTAAGCAGACCGAGGACTAAAGGAGCCACAATGCCGCTGCTGTACATCGACCTCATCGAGGGCCGCACGCCGGAGGAGCTTCGGGCCCTCCTGGACGCCGTCCACGCCACCGTTGTCGAGGCGTTCGGGGTGCCGCCGCGCGACCGCTACCAGGTGGTGCACACGCATCCGGCCCACGAGATCGTCGCATGGGACACCGGTCTCGGCATCGCCCGCTCGGCGGGGCAAGTGATCGTGCACGTGGTGAGCCGGCGCCGCACGCGCGCGATGAAGGAGAAGTTCTACGAACTGCTGGTGACCAACCTGTCCGAGGGGTGCGGGGTCGACCCGGCCGACGTGATCGTCTCGATCACCGAAAACGGGGACGAGGACTGGTCTTTCGGATACGGACGGGCCCAGTTCCTCACCGGGGAGCTGGCATGACGCTCATCACCCGACTCACGGAATTTTTCGGCATCGAACACCCGATCCTGCTGGCTCCGATGGCGATGGTTTCGGGGGGCCGGCTGGCGGCGGCGGTGACGGCGGCCGGCGGGCTCGGCCTCATCGGCGGAGGCTACGGCGACGCGGCATGGCTGCAAACCGAATTCGACCGTGCCGCCGGGACGCGGGTGGGAGCCGGGTTCATCACCTGGAGGCTGGCCGGCAACCCCGGACTGCTCGACGAGGTGTTGGCGCGGCAACCGGCCACCATCATGCTGTCGTTCGGTGAACTTCGGCCGTTCGCCGACCGCATCCGCTCGGCCGGCGTGCCGCTCACCGTCCAAGTGCAGAACCTCGACCACGCGCGCGAGGCCCTCGACGCCGGCGCGGAAATCGTGGTGGCCCAGGGCAGCGAGGCCGGCGGGCACGGAATGACCGGCCGCTCCACCTTCACGCTGGTGCCCGACGTCGTCGACCTCGTCGCCGCGCGCTCGCCCGAAACTCTGGTGGTGGCAGCCGGCGGCGTCGCCGACGGCCGCGGCCTGGCCGCGGCGCTGGCGCTGGGCGCCGACGGTGCGCTCGTGGGCACCAGGTTCTGGGCATCCGCCGAAGCGCCGGTGTCTGCGCGGGCCCAGCAACGCGTCATCGGAGCGAGCGGCGATGAGACCGTCCGCACCCGGGTCTATGACCTTGTGCGGCAGCTGGATTGGCCCGCCGAATACACGGTCCGGGCGCTGGGCAACCCCTTCCTCGACACCTGGCACGGCCACGAGGAACAGCTCTCAGGTTCGCTCGCGGAGGCGGTCGAAGCCTTCCAAAGGGCAACGGCCGCAGAGGATTTCAACACCGCGGCCATCATCATCGGCGAGGCGGTCGGACTCGTCCGCGAAATCCGTCCCGCCGCGGAAATCGTCCGTGACATGGTCGGCGAGGCCGGCAAGATTCTCTGCGGTACTCAGTACAGGGGTGACCAGCTCGACGTGCGCAGCAGCCGGCTCTGCCACTGATCGCGGTACTTCAGGGCCTCGTACATATAGCTGCCCGGCGCGCGGTGCTCGGGCGGGGTCTCGGTAGTCAGCAGGTGCACGAGCGCCGCATAGTCGTTGGCGTCTTCAATCTTCTGCCACAGCATGGCTTCTCGCCGACGATAGCTCCCATGCGCGACCTGGAAGCACGCCTGGATGTCCAGGATGCGCATCCCGCGTGGGGCTTTGGAAAGCACCCGGTAGTAGATCTCGTCCCACATGCGGATGTAGTCGTCGAGCGGGGCGGAGGGCCAGCCGGTGTCCTCCATGAACAGGCTCAGCGGATGAGTCGCGCCATCGGTGGGCACGCTGGCCAGGTCGACCGTCTGCAGCGGTGACCAGGAGACGGGCAGCAGCATCTTGCCCGTGACCTCGTGGCGCAGCGTGTCCAGCTCGCGCATCCACGGCCGAAGGTCGCCGCTCTGGGCACGCCGGACCAGGCTCTCCCACGCCGCGCCGTCGCTGATTGCGGTGATGGTGACGACGTTGTAGGACAGCCCGGAGCCGTGGGCGTGGTTGGTGTACCAGAGCAGCCGGGCGTCGTCCCCCTTGGCCAGCATGGGCATCCAGCCGTCGCGGTAGGCCGCTTCGAATTCCTCCTGCCGAGAGCCGACCACCTTGTGGGTCTCGTGAAGAAACAGCACTAACACTCCCTGAGTTCAGGCACTAGCTCATGTCTCGTGCAAGATGAGCGCGGCGATCTGGCGGCGGCTGACCTTGCCGGTCGCGTTGTAAGGAATGCTGTCGACGATCGCCAGCCGCTCGGGCAGCTTGAAGTAGGCGATCAGCTCGCGGCAGTGCGACCGCAGCTCCTCGAGTGTCACTGGGGCGCAGGCAACTACGGCCGCCCCGACCCGCTGGCCGAGCTCGTCGTCGGCGACGCCGGCAACCGCGACGTCGCTCACCGCAGGATGGGAACGCAATGCCTCCTCGACTTCGACCGGGCCGAACTTCTCTCCCCCACGGTTGATCGTGTCACTCAGCCGGCCGCACGGGAAGATGTAGCCGTCGGCATCCCGCCGGGCGAGATCGCCGGTGTGCAGCCACCCTTCGGTGACGTTCTGCGTAGTGTTCACCCACAGTTCGCCGACCGTTCCCGGTGCGACGTCGTCGCCGGTGACGGGGTCCACCACTCGCACGTCGACCCCCGGCAGCGGCCGGCCCACCGAACCGGCCCGGGCCGGATCCCGGTGGTCTTGCGGCAGCAGGGTCGTGTAGGCCCCGAGCGTCTCGGTCTGGCCGAACACGTTGGCGAACGCGACGTGTGGCAGCGCGGCCATCGCCCTGCGCACCAACGCAATTGGCGCGGCGGCGGCCCCGTACGCGATGGCGACTAGGGACGACAGGTCGCTGGTCGCAAAGTCCGGGTGATCGAGGATGCGCTGCAGCATCGTCGGCACCATGAAGGTGGCCGTGACCCGGTGCCGCGCCACCAGCCGCAGCCACTCGCCGGCGTCGAAGCGCGGCTGCACCACCGACGTGTTGCCCGAGTACAGACTGCCGAGCGTGCCGAGCGAGCCGCCGACGTGAAAGAACGGGACACACATCAGGCCCACCGCAGGTGCGGCGTCCGCCCGGAACGGCGCGGCCATTCCCTTGATCCGCGCGGTGAGCTGCCGGGTGGAGATGCCGACGGCCTTGGGGAGTCCGGTCGTGCCGCTGGTGAACAGCACCAGCGCCTCCCCCTCGCCGGCGGGCGGGTCGGGCTCGGCGACGTCAGCCGCGACGTCGGCGGCCGTCAGGACGGTCGGTGCACCCGCTTCGCGCACCCGCTGCGCGTACTGCTCCCCTGCGACCGCGACGTCGGCGCAGCCGGCGTTTTTCAGAAGTCCCTGTAGCTCCGGCGGCGTCAGGGCGGGATTCATCAGCGCGGCCGCGGCGCCGAGGCGCGGCGCGGCGAGCACGGTCGCGATCGACATCAGGCTGCCGTTGTCGACGACCGCGACCCGCTCGCCGGCCGCCACGCCCCGGTCGGCCAGGGTGGCGGCGCACCGCCGAACCGTCGTGGCCAGTTCGCCGTAGCTGATGCTGCGCCCGTCGATGATCAGGGCAGCCCGGGCGGGATCGCCGATGGCGGCGGCCTCGTGGATCGTCCCGGTGTTCATCCGCGGTCCCTAATGCAGCGGCGACCAGGCGGAGGTTCGGAGCAACCGGCTGGTCCACTGGTCGCGCAGGTCCAGCGCGTCGTACATCCAGGTCCCGGGGGCGCGGTATTCGGCGGGGATGTGGGTGCGGAGCAGGTCGAGCAACGCTTCCGGTCTACTGATGCGCTGCATCAGGATCACCTCGCGGCGCACGTGGCTGCCGAGGGCGGGCTGAAACGAGGCGTGCATGCTCAGCATGGATGACGGTTGGTCGAGGCTCTTGGCGTAGACCTCGCCGCATCTGACGATGTACTCCTCGAACTTGTCCTCGTACGGCCACATGGTGTCCTCCATGTAGAGGCTCATCTCGTGCTCGCGCCCGTCGACCGGCACCTCCTCGAGGCGGACCTCCTGCAGTGGTGACCACGGGAGCGGCACCAGCAGCTTGGCGTCGACCTCGTGGCGGAGCTCGTCGAGGTGGCGCATCCACTCCTGGAGATCGCCCTTCTGGACCCGCTGGGTCAGACGCTCCCAGGCCGCGCCGTCGCGAACGGCGGTCACGGTGATCACCGTGTAGGCGGGTCCACTGCCGTGGGCCTGGTTCGTGTACCACAGCAACCGCGCGTCGTTCCCGGCGGCGAGCATTGGCATCCAGCCCGTTCGAAACGCGGCCTCGAAGTCATCTTCGCTGCGGCCACGGACCTTATGCACCTCGTGCATGAACAGCACGCACCGACCTCCAAATTCGGGACGCCCGCCCGATGAGCGCCCTCAATCAACGGACCGTAGCCAACCAGATTTTCGCGGCGGCGCCGGGTTGCCTATGCACGATCGCATGCGGGGGCCGACCTAGACAGCCCAGTTGAGAATCTGGTTTGCTCCACTAGGTAACGATCTTCCGCGGGCAGGAGTTCACGAATGGCCCGAGTCAATGTTCCGGATGGCCCGGGCGGCGAAGCCGCCATGATCTGGTCGCTACGACCGCAGCTCGGCTCCATGGTCGAGCGCATGATCCGGGGCGCATACCAGCAGAGCATGCTGCCGGCCGACGAGCGGGAGCTGGCCCGGATGCGAATCGCCCAGATCAACGACTGCGTCGCCTGCTCGGACTTCCGCGCCCAGTCGGTCCTGGACGCGGGGGTCGCCCCCGAGCTGTACGACAACGTCGCCGCCTACGCCAGCTACCCCGGCTACACCACGCGCCAGCGCCTGGCCATCGAATACGCGGAGCGCTTCGCCACCGACCACGCGTCGATGGGCGACGCGTTCTTCGGCCGGCTGCGGGAGTCATTCTCCGACGAGGAGATCCTCGATCTCACGCTGTGTGTCGCGGTGTTTCTCGGCCTGGGGCGTTCGCTGACCGTCCTGGGCGTCGACCAGTCCTGTGCCATCGACCTCTGACCCCGTCGGGAAGGACCCAATGGACCTCGCATCGGTCGACGAATTGCTGACCACCACACGGGCGGTGCGCAGACGCCTCGACCTGAACCGGCCGGTCGGACGCGAGGTGATCCTCGAGTGCATCCGGCTCGCCATGCAGGCCCCCACCGCCAGCAACGCGCAGGATTGGCGATGGCTGGTGATCACGGACGCCGACAAGCGCGCCGCGATCGGCGACATCTACCGCAGCGTCGGCGCCGAGTACCTCGCGTACGCGGCCAAGGAGGCTTCCGATCCCCAGACCCAGCGCGTGTACGCCGGCGCGCTGGCCCTGACCGACACGCTGGCCCGGGTCCCCGTGCACGTCATCCCCTGCCTGGATAACCGCATCGACAACTCGAACCTGCTGACCGCCGCGTCGGCCTGGGCGTCGATCATCCCGGCCGGCTGGAGCTTCCTGTTGGCCCTGCGGTCGCGTGGGCTGGGATCGGTGTGGACGACGATGCACCTGGCCAAGGAGCAACAAGTGGCCGAGCTGCTCGGCATCCCGCCGACGGCGACCCAGGCCGCGCTGTTCCCGGTCGCCTACACCATCGGCACCGACTTCCGGCCGGCCTCACGCCCACCCGCGGAGACCATCACTTATTGGAATAGCTGGGGAGCGAGCTGATGCAGTCCTACACCGTGCGATTCCACGTCGACGCGCCGCCGAAAAAGGTATGGCGGGTGCTTCACCCGCCGGCGCCGCCCGACGCGCCGCGGCCGCGAGTCCTCACCTGGCCCACCGGCAGCATGGAGATCCTCAACGAAGGCAACGAGGCCGGCGAGGGCCTGGTGCGCACCTGCGTCTTCCCGGTTCCCAAATACCTGCTGTCCGGCGGCAAGGGGCGGTCCTGGGAGAGCGTGACCGAGGCCGAGATCAACAAGCTGTCGCGCTACGTGGCGGTCGGCGCGCCGTTGTGGTCGCGCGCGGAGGGTTATCACGAACTCGAGGAGCAGCCCGACGGCACCACCGTGCTGACCTTCCACGAGACCTACCATGCCTACAACCCGGTGCTGCGCTTCTTCCTGGAGCGCCCTGTGCACGCGAGGATTTCCCGCGACAACCTCGAGGTGTACGAGCATGCGCTGGGCTACGCGGGGGAAGTGCGCCGGCTCACCTAAACTAATTCGCCTAAACTACTTCTCCTAAAGTACTTCTCCTACAACGTCTTTCGCGCGCGCGGGTCGCGCGTCCGAAACATGTCATACCCCTGGTGCATCGTGGCGGCAAGCACGATGAAAGGGGACATGCGATGTGCTGGAAGTGCGACAACCCGGGCGCCACCACCGAGGAGTACCTCGCCGAACTGCGCCAGACGATGCTCGAGAGCGGCTGGGCAGTGCAGTACGTGGAGAGCGATCGAATGCCGTTCGCGTACACGATCGGCCTGACCCGCTACGGGCTGCCCGAGCTCCTGGTCACGGGCGTCGCACCGCGCCGAGCGGCGCGGATGCTGAACACCCTCGGTCGGCGAGCGGTGAAGGGCGAGCGGCCGACCCCCGGCATGCGGATCGGCCTGCCCGCCGGACCTCTCGTCGAAATGGTCGAGGTCGAGCACCCCGACGTGTATCTGATTTTCGCGGGCGCAATTTTCGGCGACGAGATGACGGCGCTTCAGGTGGTGTGGGTGGACTCGCATGGTCGCTGGCCGTGGTCGCCGGCGTTCGACGATGGTCGAGGCACACAACCAGTGCTGGGCGCGCGGGTCGCAGCGGATGGCACGGACTCGTCACGATGAGGGGCGCCAATGTGCGCTAAAGCAAACCGCTCGTCCATCTAGCGAGCGAATCTCGTTCAACTCGAAGCCTTTTACGGCGCGGACCCGATGTTTGGTCCCGGTATTCGACTGCCGTTCAAAAAGGCTGACGCGATTTGTGAGAAAACCTGCCGCTTCCGAAAAAGGCGCCCTAGCGTTGGCTCCGCCGTGACAGTTCCGATCTCATCAGGTGCCGGACGCCAAGGGTTTCCCAGGCCTGAGGGAGGGAGTCAGAAGACATTGATCAACTCCAGAAAAGACTTCCACCTCGTCCAGACACCTTCGGCGGCGCGTTACGCGGAGCGCCTACGTGTGGCGGACCTACGTGTGACCCGCCCGCGCATCGCGGTGCTGTATTCGGTTGAACTGAATCCGCACGCGGACACCGAGACGCTCATCGGAGCGGTGCACGCCTGCCTGCCCGACGTGTCCCGGCAGGCCGTGTACGACATCCTGCATGCGCTGACGGACGCGGGGCTGTTGCGACGGGTTCAGCCGCCGGGCTCGGTTGCGCGCTACGAAACTCGAGTGGGCGACAACCACCATCACGTGGTCTGCCGAAGTTGCGGGGACATCGCGGACGTGGACTGCGCCGTCGGTGACACACTTTGCCTGACCCCTTCGGACGCCGGCGGCTTCCACCTGGACCAGACCGAGGTCATCTATTGGGGCCTGTGTCCCGACTGCTGGGCGTCGGACGGGTCGCGAGCCGACGATGCTCACCAGCCCGCGGCCGACGTCCCGGAGCAAGCGCCTTGCCCGAGCGACGACGGCCCGCCACCCCACGGCAACGGGATTCCGTTGCCGGCGCCGGCCGCGGCGGCTGCGGGATGGATTGCCCCCGGCCCGCTCACGCCCAATACCGTGCTGAGGGCGTCCGGAATCGGGACAGGCGGGCTGGGCGCCAACGCCGGTTGGGCTCGCTACGACATCGCCGATGCCACGGTGGCCAGCAACGGGCCTCGCGTCGAGCCTTCCGTTGCGCGCTCGGGCAACATCGATGTGAAATGAGTTGCTCGCGCCGGTAAGCTGCTGGTTCATGGGGTTCACCGGGAAAGCATCCGTGGCGGCGCGATGTGCCGCCGCCGGGCTGCTTCTTGCCGGCTGGGGCCTGTCGGCCGGTGTGGCCGGCGCCGATCCTGAGCCGTCGCCGTCGCCGTCGCCCACAGCCTCACCCGGACCGTCGCCTTCGCCGGCCGCGTCACCCGCATCGGCACCGAAGACGACGATCGACCACGACGGCACGTATGCGGTGGGCACGGACATCGCGCCGGGCATCTACAGTTCGGCGGGGCCCGTCGGCGAAGGCACCTGTTACTGGAAGCGGACGAGCAACCCCGACGGCAACCTCGTCGACAACGCCATGAGCAAGAAGCCGCAGGTGGTGCAGATCGACCCGGGCGACAAGTCGTTCAAGACGACGGGCTGCCAGCCCTGGCAGCTGACCCCCGACGCCGCACTGCCTCCCAGCGCGCCGCCCGCCGGTGTGCAAGGCACTCTCGGCATCCTCAACGGGCTGCTCGGCGGCCAGAACGGCCAGCAACCCCCCCATTCCTGACGGGAGTCCGCGGCCGTTGGCAAGTGATGCGGGTGAGCCGCAGCCGGTCGTCGTCGTCGGGGCCGGCGTCAGCGGTTTGACGTCGGCGATCAGCCTGGCCGAAGCGGGCTGGCCGGTGCGGGTGTGGGCGGCCGCGATGCCACAACAGACGACCTCGGCGGTGGCCGGCGCGGTGTGGGCTCCCCCGCGGCCCGCCGAACGCGCCGCGGCGACCCTGGGTTGGAGCGAGCATTCCCTGCGGGTGTTCCGCGAACTGGCCGGCGACCCGGGCACCGGCGTTCGCATGGCACCGGCGCTGGCCGTCGGGGAATTCATCGGCGCCGAGGCGGCCGCGCCGGCGGGCGAGCTCATCCCCGACCTGCGGCCGGCCGACCCGGCCGACGTCCCGGCGGGCTTCGGCGCCGGCTTCCGCGCCACGATGCCGATGATCGACATGCCGGACTACCTCGACTACCTGACCCGGCGCCTGGCCACTGCCGGCTGCGAAATCGAGGAGCGTCCGGTCGGGTCGTTGGCCGAGGCCGCAGACGCCGCACCGATCGTCGTCAACTGCGCCGGGCTCGGCGCCGCAGCGCTGACCGGCGACGACACCATGCGGCCGCGGTTCGGTCAGCACGTCGTGCTAACGAATCCCGGCCTGCGGCAATTGTTTATCGAGCTGAACGAGGCGCCGGAGTGGACGTGCTTCTTCCCCCACCCGCAGCGGGTGGTGTGCGGCGGCATCAGCATCGCCGACCGCTGGGACACCACCGCGGACCCCGAGGTGACCGACCGCATCCTGCAGCGGTGCCGCCGGATCGAGCCACGCCTCGGCGATGCCGAGGTGATCGAGACGATCACCGCGCTCCGTCCGGACCGGCCGTCGGTGCGGGTGGAAGCCGAACCGCTCGGGCGGGCCCGGTGCATCCACAACTACGGCCACGGCGGCAACGGTGTGACCCTGTCGTGGGGTTGCGCGCGCGACGTGGTGCGTCTGGTCGGCGGGGTCGCGCGGTGAGCATCGACTACCTGCTGGACGACCACGTCGCCACCATCACGATCAACCGCCCGGAGACGCGAAACTCGTTGGATATGGCGCACTTCCGTGACTTGGCCCACGCCTGGGCGGCGTTCCGCGACGACGAACGGGCCTGGGTGGCGGTAATCACCGGCGTCGGCCGGGACTTCTGCACGGGCGCCGACCTCAAGAAGTTCATCCCCGAACTCACCGGTGACCTGCCCAGGCCCGAGGGGTGGAACAAGGACGACGCCATCCACGCCGTCCTGCATCGGTTCCCGGTGTACAAGCCGATCGTCGCCGCCGTGAACGGGACGTGCGTCGCGGGCGGCTTCGAGATGCTGACCTCCACCGACATTCGCGTCGCCGTCCCCGACGCGCGCTTCGCGGTGATGGAGCCCAAGCGCGGCCTGTTCGCCGGCGGCGGAAGCACCGTGCGGCTGCCGCGCCAGCTGCCCTACCCGTGGGCGATGGAGCTGCTGCTGACGGCGGACATGGTGGACGCCGAACGGGCCCTGGCCATGGGACTGATCAACCGGGTGGTCCCGGCGGATCAACTGATGGACACCGCCTACGACTTCGCCGAGCGCATCGTTGCCAACGCGCCGCTGGCGGTGTTCGCGACGAAGCAGTCGGCCGTGGAAGGGTTGGCGCTCGACCTCCAGTCGGCCTACGACAACGAAACCCGGCACAGCGACCGCGTTTTCGAGACCGACGACGCCAAGGAGGGGCCGCGCGCGTTCGCCGAGAAGCGACCGCCGCGCTGGCGGGCCCGGTGAAGCTCAGCCGCGCGTGACGTCGCGGATCACCAGCGACAGCACCCAGCTCACGATCGACAGCAGGATCGCGGCCCAGATCGCCGTCCACCAAAAGTGGTCGATCTGCAGTCCCCAGTGGGTGGTGTGCGCGGTGATCCACGCGGTGATCCACAACATCAACGCGTTGATCACGATGTGGATGAGCCCGAGGGTCAGGATGTAGAGGGGAATCGACAAAAACTGGACGACCGGCTTGATGAACGCGTTGACCAGACCGAAGATCACGGCGACGACGAAGATGATGCCCGCCGTCTGCAACGTGGTGGTGCCGCCGACGAATCTCATTCCGTGCATGAAGAGAGTGACGATCCACATTGCAATACCGGTGAGCGCGGCGCGAAGCAGGAAAGGTCCCATGCGGGAGATCCTGCCACCCGGCGGCCGGTTTAGTTCAGGTTGTAGAAGCGCTGCGCGTTGAGGCCGCCGATCTTTTCGCGTGCCTCCTCGCTGATGTCCGCGCGGGTCCGCAGGTGCTTGGTGCTCTCCGGCCATTCGCCGTCCCAGTGCGGGTAGTCGCTGGCGAACATGATGAAGTCGGCGCCGAGCACGTCGATCACGCCGGGCAGGATCGGTTCCTCCGGCTCGCACGTCACGAAGATGTTGCCGGCGGCCAGGTACTCGTGCGGATCGCGACGCCAGCCGCGCTCGACCCAGTCGCCCCGCTTCTCGTAATGCTCATGCAGGCGATCGATGAAGAACGGGACCCACCCCGCGCCCGCCTCGAGGAAGGCGACCCGCAGCTGGGGATGCCGCTCGAAGACGCCGCCGGAAACCATCGCGGTCATCGCGGTCATCTGGTCGAAGGGAAAGCTGATGCAGTGCACCTGAATGTAATTGGTGAAGCGATCCACGCCGATCTTCGGCAGGTGGATGCCGGGGGCACCGTGAACGCCCAGCGGCATCCCGAGTTCGACGGCCGCGGCGTAGAACGGATCGAGGTCGGGGTGGTCGAGGTTGCGGGTCTTGAGCGCCGGCGGGACCAGCGTCGCCACCAGCCCGAGTTCTTTGGCTTCCGTCATGACGTCGATCGCAGCCTGGCCGTGTTCGATCGGGGTAACGGCGACGCCGAGCAACCGGCCCTGCGAGGACGCGCAGTAATCCGCGATCCACTGGTTGTAGAGCCGCGAGAATCCCGCGGCGAATTCCGGGTCCTCGAGGCTGGGCGCACACAGGCCCATGCTCGGATACAGCACCATCGTGTCGATGTGATCGCGGTCGGCATCGCCCAGCACCCCCTCGGGTGTGCGGCAATTGATGTCGGGTGCCTTGCTGATCCCGTGTTCGGGCGGGCAACCCGCACCGGGACCCTCGTCCTCCGGATAGTTGCGGCCCTCGAACACCAACCGCAGGCGGCCGTCCGTGCTGGGCCTGACGTGGTCGGGCCAGCGTTTGATCGCTTCGATCGCCAGCGAGGAGTTCTCGGCGACGTGTCCATCGGCATCGATGATTCGCATGTATCCGGAACTTACTCTCGCGCATCGCCGCCCGGTACTGCAACGATGCTGAAGTGACAACACAACCTTCTCGGCAGAAGTTGACCGCCGATCAGCGGAATTCGTTCGTCGCGGCGTTGCTCGGCTGGACGATGGACGCCTTCGACTACTTCATCGTCGTGCTCGTCTACGCCGACATCGCCAAGACGTTCCACATCAGCAAGGCGGAGGTCGCGTTCGTCACCACGGCCACCCTGATCATGCGCCCCGTCGGCGCGCTGCTGTTCGGGCTGTGGGCCGACCGCGTCGGGCGGCGCCTCCCGCTGATGGTCGACGTGATGTTCTACTCGGTGGTCGGCTTCCTGTGCGCGTTCGCCCCCAATTTCACTGTCCTGGTGATCCTGCGGCTGCTGTACGGCATTGGCATGGGCGGCGAGTGGGGGCTCGGGGCCGCGTTGGCCATGGAGAAGGTTCCGGTGGAGCGGCGCGGGTTCTTTTCCGGGCTGCTGCAAGAGGGTTACGCGTTCGGCTACCTGCTGGCGAGCGTCGCGTCGCTGCTGGTGATGAACTGGCTGGGGCTGTCGTGGCGCTGGCTGTTCGCCTTGAGCATCATCCCGGCACTGATCAGCCTCATCATCCGATACCGGGTGGAGGAGTCCGAGGTCTGGGAGGCCGCGCAGGACCAGATGCGGCTCACCAGCACCAGGATCCGCGACGTGCTGCGCGACGGGGCGATCATCCGCCGATTCTTCTACCTGGTCCTGCTGATGACCGCGTTCAACTGGATGAGCCACGGCACCCAGGACGTCTACCCCACCTTCCTGGGCGCCACGGGCAATCATGGCGCCGGCCTGCCCAGCGCGACCGTCAAGTGGATAGTCATCGTCTACAACGTCGGCGCGATCATCGGCGGGCTGTTCTTCGGCACGATGTCGCAGCGGTTCGGCCGCCGCTACACCATCATCTTCTGCGCGCTGCTGGGCCTGCCGATCGTGCCGCTGTTCGCCTACTCGCACAGCGCGGCGATGCTGTGCCTCGGCTCGTTCCTGATGCAGCTCTGCGTGCAGGGGGCGTGGGGGGTGATTCCCGCTCACCTCACCGAGATGTCCCCGGACGCCATCCGCGGCCTCTACCCCGGCGTGACCTACCAGCTCGGGAACCTGTTGGCCGCGTTCAACCTGCCCATCCAGGAACACCTGGCCGAGTCGCACGGCTACCCCTTCGCGCTGGCGGCGACGATCGTGCCGGTGTTGATCGCCGTGGCCTTCCTCACGCTGATCGGCAAGGATGCCACGGGGATTCGGTTCGGCACCTCCGAAAGCGCTTTCCTGCCAACCGAAATGACGTGAGGTTATTCGGCGCCGCTCAGCATTCGCAGCAGCAGGTGCATCGCCACCGTCGTCGACCGCTCACGGACGTCGGAACGGTTGCCGGGCAGCCGCAGCGTTCTTGTATCGGTGCGGCCATCGGCGAGCATCACTGTGAAACAGACTGTCCCGACGGGCTTTTCCGGGGTTCCCCCGCCCGGGCCGGCGATCCCGGTGATCGCGACGGCGGTGTCCGCACCGAAGCGCTTGAGCGCGCCTTGTGCCATCGCCTCGGCCACCGGTTCGGACACCGCGCCGTGCTTCTCGATCAGGGCCGGGTCGACGCCGAGCAGTTGCGCCTTCGCGTCGTTGGAGTAGGACACCACGCCGCCGGCCACGTAGTCCGAGGAACCGGCCCGGTCGGTCAGCCGCGCCGCCAGCAGGCCCGCGGTGCAGGATTCCGCCGTCGCTATCCAGCGGCCTTGCAGCAACCGCGCCACCAGGTCGTCGACCCTTGCGCCGTCTTCGGAGTAGATCTGACGTCCGTGCCGGTCGCGCAGCACCTCGGTCAGGCGCGCATAGGCGTCCGCGGCGTCCGGCTCGTAGCGGGTGACCATTTCGATCTCCCCGCGCCGCAGGCACGTGGTGATCTCCAGGCGGTCAAAGCCGGGAACGGATTTCTCGGCGTCGCGCAGCGTTTCGGCCAGCCCCGACTCGGGCAGCCCGAACATCCGGATCGTCTCCTGCCGGTAGGTCGTTCGGCCGGCGATCGCCTCCTGCGCGGCGGACGTCTCAATTGCCGTGTCCCACATGGGCTGAAGCTCGCGCGGCGGTCCCGGAAGCACGATGACCGTCGGCTTGCCGGGCACCACCACACCCGGTGCGGTGCCCACCGGGTCGAGCACCTGCGCGCCGTCGGGGATCATCGCCTGTTTGCGGTTGGCGGCCCTGATGGACTCGAAAGTGCCGGGATCCAGGGCGGATTGGAACGCGGGATTGCGGGCCATCAATTTCTTGAGGATCTCGGCGATCTTGTTCTCGGTTGCCTCGTCGAGGACCAAGTCGCGGCCGCAGAAGCGCGCCACCACCTCGACGGTCATGTCGTCGGCCGTCGGGCCCAGGCCGCCGCTGGTGACGATCAGGTCCACGCCCTGCTCGGCCATGAAGCGCAGCTGCGCCTCGATGTCGGCCGGGCGGTCGCCGCAGATGGTGATGTGCGCCAGCTCGACGCCCAGCTCGAGGAGGCGATCGGCGATCCAGGGCCCGTTCGCGTCCTGGACGCGCCCGGTTAAGACTTCGGTTCCGGTGACGACTATGCCCGCGCGTGCGCTCACCGGGTTGAGCCTACTGGCGTGCCGTCGGCCGGTTGACTGAACTAGCCTGAGGCCGTGGCCGGGACGTCTGCGGCACCGCGGATTCGCTACGCCAGATGCGGTGACATCGACATCGCCTACCAGGTCTTCGGGGAAGGCCCGGTCGATCTGGTCTTGCTGGCCGGACCATCGATACCGATCGACTCCATCGACGCCGAACCCTCGCTGTACCGCTTCTACCGGCGTCTGGCGTCGTTCAGCCGCGTGATCCGCTTCGATTTCCGCGGGATGGGCCTGTCGTCGCGAGTGCCGTCGCTGGAGATGATCGGGCCGAAGTTCTGGGCCGAGGATGCGATCGCGGTGATGGATGCGGTCGGCTCCGAGCAGGCGTCCATCCTCGCGACAAGCTACAACGCGATGAGCGGGCTGGTGCTCGCCGCCGACTACCCCGACCGGGTGCGCAGCCTGGTGGTCATCAACGGCACGGCGCGGGTGCTGTGGGCGCCCGACTACCCCGTCGGGGCCCGGCCGAGCGCCACCGACCCGTTCACGTCCGTCGCGATCGAGCCCGACGCGGTTGAACAGGGGTTCGACGTGCTGGGAATCATCGCGCCCAGCGTCGCCCGCGACGACGCGTTTCGCGCGTGGTGGGACATCGCCGGCAACCGCGCTGCGTCGCCGAGCATGGCGCGCGCCGTCAGCAAGGTCGTGACCGAGAGCGACGTACGCGACACGCTCCCGCGCATCGGCGTGAAAACCCTTGTCTTGCATCGAGATCGCGTGAAATTCATTTTGGCGGACAACGGTCGTTATCTCGCGGAGCACATCGCCGGGTCACGCTATGTCGAATTGCCGGGCGAAGATTCGCTGTACTGGGTCGGCGACGCCGGGGCGATGCTCGCGGAAATCGAGGAGTTCATCACCGGTGTCCGCGGGGGCTCGGACAGCGAGCGCGTGCTCACCACCATCGTCTTCACCGACATCGTCGGCGCCACCCTGCGCGCCGCGGAGCTCGGCGACCAACGCTGGCGGGATCTGCTCGACCGGCACGACACCGCGGTCCGCCGGGAAATCAGGCGATTCGGCGGGACCGAAAGGAACCGGGCCGGTGACGGATTCCTCGCGACGTTTGCGAGTCCCAGTGCCGCAATCTCGTTCGCCGAGGCCGTCGTCGACGCGGTGCGCGTGCTCGGCGTCGAGGTCCGGGTGGGCATCCACGCGGGCGAGATAGAGGTTCGCGGCAACGACGTCGCCGGACTGTCCGTACACATCGGTGCGCGCGTTTCGGCGCTGGCCGGACCGAGCGAGGTGCTGGTGTCCTCGACGGTGCGCGACATCGTCGCCGGCTCCGGGCGCGAGTTCGCAGCACGCGGTGAGTATGAGCTCAAAGGTGTCCCGGACTTATGGCGGCTCTACCTGTTGGTCCGCGAGAAGGAGACCAGGACGCCCTAGCCGCCAGGTGTGCCGGGTTGACCTGTTGCGCGACAATGAGCCGATGATCGAGCTAGAGGTAGCGCAAGCCGACGTCACCAAGCTCGAGGTCGACGCGATCACCAACGCCGCCAACACCCAACTGCGGCACGGCGGCGGTGTCGCCGCGGCCATCTCCCGCGCCGGCGGACCCGCGGTACAGCGTGAGTCGACCGAGAAAGCGCCGATCGGGCTCGGCGAAGCCATCGAAACCACCGCCGGCGACATGCCGGCGCGCTTTGTGATTCACGCGGCGACGATGGAACTCGGCGGCCCGACCTCGGCCGACATCATCTCGCGCGCCACGGATTCCACGCTGCGCAAGGCCGACGAACTCGGCTGCCGCTCCTTGGCCGTGGTGGCCTTCGGCACCGGCGTCGGCGGGTTCCCGCTCGAAGACGCGGCGCGGCTGATGGTCGACGCCGCCCGTCGGCACCGGGCGAGCTCCTTGGAGAAGGTGGTGTTCGCGGTCCACGGCGAGGCGGCCGAGCGGGCGTTCCGCGACGCGGTGCAGCAGGCTTAACCGTCGGAGAGATAACGCTCGACCGTCGCGACCTTCTGCGTCATCGCGTCGTGCGCGCCGGGCCGCCAGTCCGCCTTGATCACCGTGCTGACCCGCGGCGCGCGAGCGGCCACCGCCTCGACGGCGCGCTGCACGACGTCCATGACTTCCCCCCAGCTGTCACCCTCGATCACGGTGAACATGGAGTCGGTCCTGTTGGGCAGCCCGGACTCGCGAACCACGCGGACCGCGTCGGCGACGATCTCGCCGACGCCCTCTCCGACGCCCAGCGGGGTGACCGAAAACGCGACGAGCACGGACACGTGACGAGCCTACCCAACCTTTTCGCGGCAAGCCTGGCAGCATCGAGGGCCATGCGGGTTCTGGTGCAACGGGTCTCGTCGGCGTCGGTTTCGGTCGACGGCCGGGTGGTGGGAGCCGTCCGGCCGGACGGCCAGGGCTTGTTGGCGTTCGTCGGCGTCACCCACAGCGACGACCCCGACAAGGCGCGGCGGCTGGCCGAAAAGCTCTGGTATCTGCGCATACTCGCCGACGAACGGTCCGCGGCCGACGTCAACGCGCCGATCCTGGTGGTCAGCCAGTTCACCCTGTACGCCGACACCGCGAAGGGCCGGCGCCCGTCGTGGAACGCCGCCGCGCCCGCCGGGCTCGCCGAACCGCTGGTGACGGCGTTCGCGGAGGCGCTGCGGGCGCTGGGCGCCGAGGTGCAGACGGGCGTGTTCGGCGCGCACATGCAAGTCGAATTGGTGAACGACGGCCCGGTCACGGTCGCTTTGGAACTTTGACGGTGGCCGCGCAGGTACGTTGGTGAGTCGGGAGGGCTGAATCCGCTATGAGCACGACACCTGAATTCGGGTCGCTTCGTTCCGACGACGACCAGTGGGACATCGTCAGCGGCGTGGGCTACACCGCGCTGCTGGTGGCGGGATGGCGCGCGCTGCACGCCGTGAGCCGCCAGCCGTTGGTCCGAGACGACTACGCGAAGGTATTCATCGCCGCCTCGCAGGACCCGTATCTGGCGGGCGTGCTCGCCAATCCGGGAACCTCGGACGACGAGACGGCCTTCCCCCGCTTGTACGGCGTGCAAACACGGTTCTTCGACGATTCTTCGTGTCCGCGGGTGACGCGGGCATTCGGCAAGCGGTGATCGTCGCGGCCGGACTGGATTCGCGGGCCTATCGCCTCGAATGGCCGGATGGCACAACGGTTTTCGAAGTCGACCTGCCGAAGGTCCTGGAATTCAAGGCCCGCGTGCTCGACGAGCAGGGCGCCACGCCCAAGGCCCGCCGGATCGAGGTCGGAGCCGACCTGCGCACCGACTGGTCGCGGCGATTGGAAGAGGCCGGCTTCGACACGGAAGCACCGAGCGCCTGGTCGGTGGAGGGAGTGCTGCCCTACCTCACCGACGAAGCCCAGAACACGCTCTTCACCCGCATCAGCGGGCTCAGCGCGCCGGGCAGCCGAATCGCCATCGGCGCGCTGGGATCGCGGCTGGACCGCCAGCAGCTCGCCGCCCTGGAGGCCGACCATCCCGGGGTCAACATGTCCGGCGACGTCGACTTCTCCGCCCTCACCTACGAACCCAAATCCGACCCGGCGGACTGGCTCGCCGGACACGGCTGGGCCGTCGAACCGGTCCGCAACACGCTGGATCTGCAGGCCGGCTACGGGCTGACCCCGCCGGAGGTCGACGTCAAGATCGACGCCTTCATGCACTCGCAATACATCACGGCGACGCGCTCGGCGTGAGCCTGGACTAGGGCGTTAGCAGGACCTTCACCTCGTCACCGGAGCGCGCCTCGGCCGTCGCGTAGCCTTTGGCCGCCTCGTCCAATGGCAGTGCGGTGGTGAAGATTCCGTCGACGTCGAGCCGGCCGGACCGCAGCAGCGGGATCAGCTCGGGCCAGGTCCGCTGGACGGGCGCCGTGGTCATCCGCAGGGTGATGCTGCGAATCAGGCAGCCGAGCGCGTTGAGCGGAAACGGATTCATATCGTGCACACCGACCACCGAGACGGTGCCGCCCGCCCGCACCGCATTGAGCGCGTCGGTCAGCGACGCGTCCGTGGCGACGGCGTCGATCACCGCGTCGGCGCCCCGACCCCCCGTCGCGGCGAGGATCGCTTCGACCGCCGGCGCCTTGATCGGCGTGGCGCCCCACCGGGCGGCGCGATCCAGTCGGCCATCGACCTGATCGACGGCGAAAACCGTTGCCGCGCCTTGGAAAAGCGCGCTGCGCAGCGAGCACAACCCGACCGCGCCCAGGCCGATCACGGCCACGGTGCCGCCGTACGGAATGTCGGCGCGCTGCGCGGCGGCCCAGCCCGTTGCCAGGTTGTCGGTCAGAAGCAGCGCCTGCTCGGTGCTGATCCCCTCGGGCGTCCGCAGCAGCTGAAAGTCGGCGGCGGGCACGGCGAGCAGATCGGCCTGCGCCCCGCCGAGCAGGCCGCCGCCGAAGATCTGAAACCCGGAGTAGCACATGACCGGATCGCGGGTGGCACACCCCGGGCAGTGGCCGCAGCCGGTCACCGAGGACACCATGACCTGGTCGCCGGCCTTGACCGTGTGTACCTCGGGTCCGACCTCCACGACCGTGCCGACGGCTTCGTGGCCCAGCGCGATCGGATCGGGCATGGTGAAATCGGCCTCGTAGAAGTGCAGATCCGATCCGCAGATGCCGGCGGCGGTGACCTCGACGATGGCCCCGTCAGGGCCGGGAAGCGTGGGATCGGGGCGGGTCTCGACCCGGATGTTGCGGGGTCCGTCGACGACTACCGTGCGCATGGTGGTGTGCTCACTTTCCCTGCTCACTTTCCTGCCGCACAACGAATTGTGACCAGTCGGGCTCGCGCACCGCGGCCCAGTACTCGTTGAGGCGCCACGGGCTGACGGTGTGGATCTCGCCGTCGGCGTTCTTGAAGTACGAGTGTTTGACCGCCGGGTGCGACCAGACCATCTTCTTGATCTGCGTTTGTGTCCGCTCGTGCCATGCGGTGGCGGCTTCGCCCTTCGGCTCGATCGAATGCAGGTTCTCCTCGGCCAGCCGCCTGAGGCACTGGTCGACGTAGCGCATCTGCAGTTCGGATTGGAAGATCAGGCTGCCCCCGTGGGCGAGGTGGGTGCCGGGTCCGTAGATGATGAAGAAGTTCGGGAATCCCGGCACCGTGATGCCCAAGTAGGCATACGGGCGGCTCCCCCACATCTCGTGCAGGTCAATCCCGTTGCGCCCCCGCACCTTCAGCGGCCACAGCACGTCGGTGTGCCGGAACCCGGTGGCATAGACGATCACGTCCGCGTCGTATGTCGCGCCGTCCTCGGTGACGACGCCGTGCGGTGTGATCTGCCGGATCGGTGTGCGTACCAACTCGACGTTGTTCCGTTGCAGCGTCCGCAGCCAACTGCCGTTGTCCTGCAGGGTCCGCTTGCCCGTGGCGGGGTAGTCGGGCAGCACCTTGTCCAGCAATTCGTGTCCCTCGCCGACCTGGCTGGTGATCCACTGCGAGAACATCATTCGCGCAGCGGCGTTGATGTCGCTGACGGCGTAGTCCTGGTCGGCGTAGTTCGGGTCGCCTTCGGCCGCGTCCAGGCCCTTGTCGGCGCCGGGCCACAGCACGAGAAACCGATACCAGCGGCCGTAGAACGGCAGATGACGCATCGCCCAGCGCACGCCGTCGCCGACCTCGTCGTGGTACATGGCGTTGGGGAACATCCATTGCGCCGTCCGCTGGAACACCGTCAGGCGCTCGACCTGATCGGCAATCGCGGGCGCGATTTGAAATCCGCTGGCGCCCGCCCCGATCAGCGCGACGCGCTTGCCCGTCAGGTCGACCGAGTGGTCCCAGGCGGCGGAGTGAAATGAGGGTCCCTCGAAGCTGTCGGCTCCGTCGAACTCGGGAAGGTGGGGCCGGTTCAGTTGTCCGACCGCGGTGACGACGGCCCGCGCGGTGAGTGTGCTCGTCTCGCCGTCGGCGCTGCGGACCGAGACGCTCCAGACACCGTCGCCGTCGTTCCACTCGGCCGCGAGTACCTCGGTGTTCCACCGGATGTGCTCGGACAGGTCGTGCTTGTTCATCACCTCGGTGAAATAGTCCTGCAGCTCGTGCTGCTCGGCGAAGAAGTGAGTCCAGTCGTTGT
The DNA here is from genome assembly GCF_001672675.1 of Mycobacterium sp. E2327. Taxonomy (NCBI): domain Bacteria; kingdom Bacillati; phylum Actinomycetota; class Actinomycetes; order Mycobacteriales; family Mycobacteriaceae; genus Mycobacterium; species Mycobacterium sp. E2327. Next base: position 1,344 of record NZ_LZKE01000099.1, on the reverse strand, counting down.
TGGGTTCGAAGCTGTAGCAGTAGAAATGGTTTGCGACGTCGACGCGGGCGCCGGGATAGCTGTTCTCCCACCACGTTCCGCCGGGGCCGGCGTTCTTTTCGACGATAGTGAACGGGATGTTGGCCTGTTTCAGGCGGATTCCGGCGAGGATGCCGGATTCGCCGCAGCCGACCACCAGCACGGGAAGCTCGGCGGCGGATTGTGCCGGCAGGGCTGCCGGGCGGCGGGGATCGACGCCCTCGAGATCCATTTCCTCCAGGATCAACGGCAGGTAGTCGTCGGTCACGTGTTCGCAGGCGGCCCAGTCCATCATCTCGCGAATGAGGTCGAGGCTCAGCGGCTCGGGCTCGGGGCAACCGCGGTCCCGGTAGTCGGTGATCACCGGCAGCGCCGCCGCGCGGGCCCGGGCCTTGTCCTCCTCCGACATGAACCCCTGGACCTCGTTGAGGAAGATCCCCATGGGCTTGAAGTCGCGGATGAACCGAGGGTCGCCGGTGATGTGGACGAGCGAAAGCAGCAGCGTCGGGACGCTGACATCCTCGAGCGCGGCCGCGATTTCGGCCGTCGAAGTGGTGAACGGACGGCCGGCGTAACGGCTGCGCATCAAGCCGATTCCTTCCGTTAGACGGGGCGCCCGGGAATTACGCTACGCACGGTTTCGTAATTGGCAGCACCACGCTACCGCGTGACGCCCGAGACGATCAAGAGCCGCTAAGGGTCGTCGTCGGTGTCGCGGAGGAATCGTTCGGGGTGGTGGAAGTTGTTGGTGCGGGGTTGGCCGTGGTCGAGGTGGGGTGGGGGGATCCATTCGGTTTCGCCTCGGGTGTTGGTGCGGGTGGTCCAGCCGTGTTCGGCGAGGCGGTTGTCGGGTCCGCAGGCCAGGGTGAGGTCGTCGATGTCGGTGCGGTGGGTGGTTGTCCAGCCGCGGACGTGGTGGACCTGGCTGTGGTAGGCCGGGGCGTCGCAGCCCGGTTTGGTGCAGCCGCGATCGCGGGCGTAGAGCATGATCCGTTGTGCCGGTGAGGCCAGCCGCTTCGTGTGATACAGCGCCATCGGCTTGGCGTCATCGAAGATCGCCAGGTAGTGATGGGCGTGGCCGGCCCAGCGGATGACGTCGGACATCGGCACCAAACTGCCGCCGCCGGTCAGGGCCTTGCCGGTGGCGGCCTCAAGATCCCGCAGCGTCGTGGTGACCACGATCGACACGGGTAGGCCGTTGTGGGTGCCTAGCTTTCCGGAGGCGAACAGGGCGCGCAGCGCGGCCAGGAACGCGTCGTGGTTGCGCTGGGCCGTCGATCGGGTGTCGCGGCGGATCGCCTGCTCATCAGGGGTGTCGTCGACGAC
>NZ_LZKE01000098.1:0-78605 GCF_001672675.1 Mycobacterium sp. E2327 | reverse complement strand
CGCACACCGTGCAGCATGTTCACGATGTTGCGGAAGGCCTGATTCATCTGACCCATGGTGTCGTAGGAGGTCGCCTGCGCCTGGCCACTCCAGCCGGCACCGGCGATGTTGAGCGACGACGCCCACATCTTGCGGGCCTCGTCCTCAACGGTCTGCGCGTGGACCTCGAACCGGCCCGCCATCGCCCGCATTTCGTGCGGGTCGGTCATGAATCGTGTTGCCATTTTTGGCTCCTTACCTCACTTGGATGGGTTCTGTCGGTGGCTGGTTCGCTTGTGCGGCGAGCCAGCACACCTCGAGTCAATTGATTTGTGCTGCTGTCACACGTTGGCCGACGAGTTTCCGTTGGTCGGCACGTATATGACCGCCGCCTGATACCCGGGGGGCGCATGGCCATTCGTCGGAAACGACGCGGGCACAGGGTATTTCGCCGCCGCCGGTGGGGCCGCCGGGGTTTCCCCGTCGTCCGAGTACCCGGCGGCTGGTGGACGCGACACGAACCTGAGGCGCGGTGCGTACTTGGCCGCCGCGATGGCCGCGCCGGCTCCGGCACCCGCGGCCGCGGCTCGGCCGAGCCCGCCGACCCCGCCGAGCGGCACCGGGAAACCCAGTCCGGCGGCAACTTCGTCGCCCGCCAACGGCAGCGCCGCCGGAGAAGCCATCGGCAGCGTCCCGAGCATCCCCGGCGAAGCGCCCGCTGCCGCGAGGCCCCAACTTTGCGGCACCGCCAATCCGCCGACGGAAGTCGCCGCACCCAGGCCCGCGAAGCCGCCCAAGCCAGGGATACCGCCTAAGCCTGCGCCGATCGGCCCCAGCGCCCCCGCCGCCGCACCCGCCGCGCCCGCCGCGCCGGCCGTGTTGGCCGCGGCTGCGGATGCGAAGCCGATGTTCATCGGGCCACCGATGAGGGGACCGAAAACGGTGCCCAACATCGTCGACATCACCGACAAGCCCATCCACCCTGGCATCGCGCCGTACGAGGTGATCAGGCCGGTCGCGATGCCTCCGAGCGAGGAGTCGGACAAGATGCTCCCGAAGGGGCCCACGGCAGCGCCCGACGAAGAAGTTCCGCCCAGTGCGGAGGACAAGGGTGACGCGAGGCTGTTCAGCGCCCCGGTGATCGCCGACGTCAATTGGGACAGGGTCTGCTGTGCGCCGCCAATCGCCGAGCCGGCCGACTGGGCGCTCGCGCCCCCCTGCGCGGCCAAGCCGGCCAGGTTGGTGGTCTGCGGCGCCGGAGTGAACGGAGTCACCGGCGCTGTGGCCGCCGCCGAACTCGCGGCATAGCCGTACATCGCCGCGGCGTCCTGTGCCCACATTTCCACGTACTGGGCCTCGGTGGCCGCGATCGCCGGTGTGTTCTGACCGAAAAAGTTGGTCGCGATCAGCATCATCAGGAGTGCGCGGTTGGCCGCGATCTCCGGCGGCGGCACCGTCGCCGCGAAGGCCGCCGCATAGGCGGCCGCCGCCGCTTGAGCCTGAGTGGCCGCGAGCTCGGCCTCCGCGGCGGTCGCGCTCATCCACGCCACGTAGGGCGCGGCCGCGGCCGCCATCGCCATCGCCGACGGACCGAGCCACGGTCCACCGGTGAGCGCCGAGATCACGGCGTCGTAACCGGCCGCCCCGGAACGCAAATCGGCGGCCAACCCGTTCCAGGCGGCTGCGGCGGCCAGCATCGACCCCGCGCCCGGACCGGCATACATCCGCCCGGAGTTGATCTCCGGCGGTAGCGCCCCGTAGTCCATGGTGACCCCGCTGCGAAGCTCAGAGGACCGCGGCCGCGTTCGCGGCCTCGGTGGCCGCGTAAGAACCGGCGCTGGTCGCCAAGGTGCTGACGAACAGCTCACGAATCGCGGCGGCCTGGGCGCTGACCTCCTGGTACAGGACGCCGTGCGCGGTGAAGTGCGCCGCCGTCAGCGCCGACACCTCGTCGGCCGCCGCGGGAACCACCCCGGTGGTCGGGGCAGCCGCGGCCGCGTCTCCGGCGGTCACGGCGGCGCCGATGTTTTGCAGTTCGTCGGCTGCGGACGACAACATCGCCGGCAGCGTGGTCACAAACGACATGTGCTCCTCCTAGCGGAAGCAGGTCGGGCCATCGGCCGGACGCCGTTACGCGGGGCCTGGTGCGACCGTGGATACCGGCAATGCACTTCATTCAGCAGAATACATACTAATCGAAGCATTAGTAAGGGAATTGGTCAACTTGTAGTACTTGCAGGTCGCGGGCTCGCCGCAAGGAGACTTCAGACAGACCGCCCATCGAGCCGCGGCCGAGGCCGGTGTCACGGCATGAAGCCGGGGCACGGCAGCGCCAAGCGCGTCACCCGCGCTTGTGGAAACGCAGCGCCGGTCTAGAACACCCAGGTCGCTGTCGGCGACGGCGCAGATGCCTGGGAGCGAATCGGCACGCCGGGATATCCAGGGCGGCGACTCATCGCTCGTCCATCCACAGCCGCTCCGTCAAATTGTCGAACGTCACCAGCACGACCGGGTCGGCCTGGCGCAGCATCGCCGTCTGGCTCATCCTGGCCCGCACCGTCCAACCCTCACAATGCCGCAGCTCGACGATCAGATTCGCGACTGCGTCGACGCCGGCAACCGCGCACAAGGTCGCCGGCACGGTGTGGAACATCTCGGGAAACACCGAGCCCGCCAACGCTTCCAGCTCGTAACCCACCATCTCGGCGAACGCCCTGTTGGCGAACAAGATGATGCCGTCCCGCGCCATCGCGAGCGAAGGAACCGGGAGCCGCTCCAACACCACCACGGCGGGCAACCGGCTCAAGATATCCATCGGCGAGTCCTCGGGCCCTCCATTGCGCCGCCGCTCGACCGCCGCGCTGGCGTCCATGCCAGGGGCGTCGCGCGGTGGGTCGGGTAAGACCGCGGTGGGCGGGGGCGCGTTCGACTTCGATGGCAAGCGCGTCGCCACATCCGGTTGTCTGGTCACGACCGACATATGTCCTCCTCACGGAAGAAAGCCGACCTGGGGCGGGCGTGTCACCGCGACGCCTGAGGCGCAATCGTGTACAGATACCGCCGATGCACCTGACCAGCCAATTTTCATACTCTTTGGCATGGTAGCGGCCAAATTATCACACTTTGAGTCTTCCCGCGAAGTAAAGTGTGAATTAAAGTCAGCACGTCAGCTCCAGATCAGACCAGGCCAGACCAACGGAAGACTTTCGACGAACACAACGCCGCTCCAGGGGGGTGCACGCACCGGGCGCGCCACCGCCCCCCTCCCCGAAGGGACTGACTCGGTCGCGGAACTGCCTGGCCGCGCCGCGACGGTTTTTCTCGCGGCAACCGCGACAAGACAAGGCGGGGCAATGAATGAGGACGGCGAACGGCGAGCCGACGTGACGCGTCAGCGAATCATTGCCGCCGCCTCACGCCAGTTCGCCCACCGCCCGTACAGCGTCGTGAGCCTCGACGACATCCTGGCGGAAGCCGAACTGACCAAAGGGGCAATGTATTTTCACTTCCCCTCGAAGCAGGCGCTGGCTCTGACGATCATCGACGATCTCACCGAGCTGAGCCGTTCGTCGATCGCCGAGTTGCTTGACCGCAACATGTCGGGCCTGGAAACCCTGATCGAGTTCGTCTTCGCCCGTGCCGCTCAAGACACCCAGGACGACGTGGCGCGCGCCGGCGTCCGACTGCTCGACACGCTGGACAACCCGACCTCCCTGCCCCCGACGGTGTGGCAGTCATGGATCGAGTTCGTCACCAGCCTGATCCAAAAGGCGGCCGCCGAGGGCGACGTTATCGCCGAGCACGATCCCGAAGACATCGCCAAAATGTTGGTGGCACTGTGGGTGGGTATCCGCCGAACCAGCAATCTCGACAAGCCCGCGGACTACCTCGACACCCTGCAAAGAATATGGACGCTGGCACTGCCCAGCTTCGCCAATCCCGATCGGATCGACTACTTCACCAAGTTCATCGAGCGGCGCCAAGCGCTTGCGTGAAAGGCCCTCTGCCGCAGCCGCTCTCACGACCACTCGACGCCATCCCGCCTGCTACCCGCCCCGCCGCCGTTCGCGTCCGGCAGCGGACGACGACCTGGGTTTCGAGTGTCCACCGGGGCCGACGAACGCCTCTGGCGTCCGGGGTCCGGGGACCTTCCAGCAACCATCCGTGGCCCGTAGCGGGCGTAACTTCGGGAGAAGCCGCGGTAAACGCAGGGTGTAAGGTCAGGACCGGCCGCGGGATGAATTGAGGGCCACCACGCCGGGCAGGCCTACAGACACTGCCTGTCGGCGGGGCCTATCATCGAAGGCATCGACGCGGCGGTGTTATTTTCTCGGGCTGAGAGGGTGCCCGCGCTGCGCGGCGGGCGCAAAGAGAACAGGCGGGGCGATGACTGAGGACAGCGAACGGCGACCCGACAACACCCGCGATCGCCTCATCGCCGCCGCCGCACGCCAGTTCGCCCAGCTTCCGTACAACCTCGTCAGCCTCGACGACATCCTCGCGGAGGCCGAGCTGACCAAGGGGGCGATGTATTTTCACTTCTCCTCGAAGCAGGCGCTGGCGCTGACGATCATCGACGAACTCACCCAGCTGACCCGTTCGGCCGTCGCCGAGTTGCTCGAGCGCAACATGTCGGGCCTGGAGACCCTCATCGAATTCGTTTTCCTCCGTGCCGTTCAGGACACCCAGTACGACCTCTCCCGAGCGGGCATGCGGCTGCTCGACGCGCTGGAAAACACGACCCCAGAGCCCCGCGCGCTGTGGAAATCGAGGAAAGACTTCGTCATCACCCTGATCGAGAAAGCAGCCAGGGAGGGTGACGTCAACCACCAGCAGGATCCCGCGGACATCGCCAAAATGCTGATCGCACTGTGGGTGGGCGTCCGCCGAATCAGCAATCCGGACCAGCCCGAGGACTACCTCGATAACTTCAAGAAGGCGTGGATACTGGCACTGCCCAGCTTCACCAACCCCGATCGAATCGACTACTTCAAGAAGTTCATGGAGCGACGCCACGCACTCGCCGTGAGAAAGGTTTGCGCGGAACCGCTCTCATTTGAGGTCCCCGTGACCGCCGCGGCGCACGCCGGCGACTAGCCCACGACTGTCGATCGCGGCCGCTCGGTGCGCCGGGTGTCGGTCGCCTCGCGGATGTAATTCCCGATCTGGCGCAAAGAACGATCGGCCTCCGGGACCATCGGCGCTGCGATCTGGAAGACATGCATCTGGCCGGGCCACACGCGCAGCTGCACCGGCACTCCGGCCTCGGCGAGCCGCTGCGCGGCCACGCGAGCGTCGTCGAGCAGGACCTCGCAACCGGATACGTGAATCAATGTTCGGGGCAGACCGGCCTCGATGTGGTCGAGGGGCTCGAAGATTTCCTCGGAGCGCCCGTCCCTGACGCGACGCTGATCCGTTTTGGCGATCAAGTGGCGGAATGCGTCAAACGCTTTGGCGGAGAACATCGCATCGCGACTGACGTTGGGTCGCACCGGTCCATCACGCGTCGCGATCCGCAGCAAAGGCGACATGCAGACGATGGCCGCGACGTCCTCGCCCTCGGCATGCAGCCGTTCGGCCAGCGCCAGTGACAGGTAGCCGCCAACGGAGTCGCCGGCCAAGACGATCTGGTCGGGCCCATAACCTCGCGTGCGCAGCCACCGGTACCCGTCGTCGCAATCATCGAACGCCGCACCGATCGAGTGCTTGGGCATCATCCGGTAGTTCATCACCAGGACCGGGGCGTCGGCGTACTTCGACAGTGCGGTGACGAGCCGGTCATGCGTGTTGGCGCCGCAGGTCAAGAAGCCGCCGCCGTGCATGTACAACACGACGCGCCGGCTGCCGTCGGCAGGCAGCACGCCGGCAGCGCGGACCAATCGCGCGGTGCAATGCGGTAACCGAATCGTCTGGCGAACGCTGCCCGGCACGGGTGCCATAGCCCGGGCGGCGAAATCGACGAGACCCCACGGCCACGGCGCGTTCGCCAGGTGGCTTCCAACGGTCAGAGCCGGCCGGATGGTAAGCCGGGCGCAGAGCCAGACAAGCCGGCCGGCGACACTCGGCTCATCCTCCACGACCTCCCGAGCGGCTGAACACCGAGCGTCGAACATGATCGGCGTGCCCCGGCGGGCGGGTGCACGATCTCTAGGCGTTCGTTCTCCGTATTGCATGGTCAGCCATCGGTCCGGTTCCTCCGGGCCTGCGGGGCGTCACCGACGCGCGTTGGCTTTGTCATCGGTACGACGCTCGCCGCGCCTCGGCCCGCGCGGGAAACCACGCTCGGAACATCGAATTCGAGCCACGCGGCGACGGCGTCGAGAACCGGAGCCACGCCGGTGGCCCACCAGGTGTGGTGGTCTGGCGGAGTTTCACGCTTGCGCCACGAGCCGGCAGCATGGCGCAGCCAGGTCAACACGATGGCAACGCGCTCGTCGATGCGCTCATCGCTCTCGATGTCCGCTTCCGCTTCGTCGTGCGCGGCACGCAGCGCCGAACGCTCGCGAACCGAGAGACCGCCCGCTCTCAGCCGGTCAGCGACGACCGTGCCCAGATCGGTTCGCTCCACCAGCGAGCTGGCCGTGAGGATCATCAGGTACTCGTCGACGAAGGCCGGCTGGCCCGGCCGCGCCCCACCCCAATCCACGATGCCGGTAACCGGGCCGCGAATGCCGCCGACCCGGACGTTGGTGGGCGTGTAGTCGCCGTGCGTCCAACTCACCGGCGTGCGCCAGCCGACGAGGGCTTGCCGTAGCACGGTGCCAAGCCGGTTCATGTCGGGAACCCGATGGGGATCCAGCCGCCGGCACGCGTCCGTCAGGGTCGCGAGCGGTTCGACGACCCATCGCCGCAATAGGCAGAAGTTGTCGACGACGGCGGGCGTCGCGGTTCCGCGGTGCAGGGGCGCGATGGCTCTCAGCGCCGCCGCTGTCAGCTCCTCGACACGGTTCGGGCGGCGCGCCAGAACCTCGGCCAGGTCTGTTCCACGGCGATAGGACTCGACGGACACGGCCGCATTAGCGCGCTCGTCGAATGCCAGGATCCGCGGCAGCAGTTTGCGCCATTCGTCGTTAAGTCCTTGGTGGACAGCGAGTTCGGCGAGCACCCGCCGCTGCGTGCGCAATTTCGCGGCTCTGAGCTGGCCACGCGCCACCTTCAATACCGCCGTCGGGGGTCCCTTCTCGGGACGCAGCAGGACCACGACCGTTTCGCCGACCAGCTCGGCCGGCGGCATGCTCAGCGCGACGTCAATGAAACCGATCGGCAGGTCGTTGACATCAATCAGCCGGTCGGGCGGGCGGGCATTGCCAGTCACGCCGTCACTTCGGCTGACATACCGACAGCCGGTCGCCCTGCAGCCTGTCGCGCCGCCTGGTAGAGGTGCCCAGATACACCCGAGCGGTGGTGGCGCAGCACCGTCCGCAGGACGCGGATGCCATCGCGGATGGCATGCAGGTTCGATGCTCCGCTGCGACGGGGCAGTTCCACGCTGGGAACCTCCGCAATTCGCAACCCCGCCTGCATGGCCCGCACCGTCATCTCGGCCTCGATTTCGAAGCCGGTCGCCGAGAGGTGGAGGTGATCGAGATAGCGGCGGTCGAAAGCGACGAACCCGTAGCAGAGGTCGGTCAAGTTGCCGTGGTACAGCGAGTTGAACACCGAGAGCAAGAACCAGTTGCCGAACCGGCGGAACCACGTGATGTCCAACGACGATCCGCCGCTGATGAACCGCGACCCTTTGACGAAGTCGTAGCCGTTCGCAATGAAATGCACGTAGTGCGGGATCTCGCTGGGCGACATGCTGCCGTCCGCGTCCATCATCACGATGATGTCACCGGTGGCGGCCAGGAACCCCGTTCGCAACGCGCTGCCTTTGCCCGGACCCTGCTGCGGCACGACCCGGATGTCGGGCCGGGATCGGCGCGCGGTGATGAGCGTGACGTCGGTCGAATCGCCGTCGACGATGATGATCTCGGTCGCCTCGTCGGCGAGTTGCTCGAGCACCCAGCCGATGTTGCGCGCCTCATTCCGAACCGGAATGACCAGGCTGACCGTCGGGGCCGCAGGGCTCGATTTCGGGCGAGAGCGAGGACGTCGAGAGAGGGACGTCTGGACTGAGTCTAAGGATGAAACGCTGGTCATCTTCGGGCCGCCAATCTCTAAATGAAGTGCTGCGCGTCACCCCCTGGTGCGGGCCGTCGGCGTATACCGGCGATGCACTTGATTGGGGAGTTTACATACCATTGGATTAGGCCGCAAAGGATTCACTCAACTTTTGGTCTCCGACTTTCGGGCGGCGCCGAGGAGGTCAGGCGCGGCCGTCGGGCTGCAGCACGAAGTCCGCGACGATGTCGGCCATCGCGTCGATGGCGCCTCGAGAGGTGACCTCATATCCGTGCGTGCTCAGCGTCGGCAGGCACAGCAGGGCCGCCCGCGGCGACAGCCCGTTGGCCTTGGAATGGGAAGCGTCGGACTCGAACGCGCCCAGCACCGCGGCCTGCGGCTCCAGCCCCCGGTCGGCGGCGATGGCCATCAGCCGGTCGGCGACGTCCTTGTCGTAGACGCAGAGGGCATCGCTGTAGCCGATGATCGGACCGCCGGTGACGGTGGTGCCGTACTCCCGCTCGGTGGGTCCGACCTCGAGGGCGAGGGTGAGCGTGCCCGGCAGTGAGGCGCTGGCGTAGGCGCCGCCCACCCCGCCGATCTCCTCGTTGGTCGTGAACACCAGGTAGACGTCGTCGGCGGGCCGTTGTCCGCGCTCGCGCAGCAATTGCGCCGCGCGCAGCAGCGCGGTCACCGCGGCTCGGTCGTCGAGAAAGTAGCAGCCGACATAGTCCGCGATCTCGACGAGCGTCCGCTTGCTCCGCTCGACGCACACCCGCGTGCCGGGCCGCACGCCCGCGTCGGCGAGCTCCTTTTCGGTGCGGCCGGTGAAGACGTAGACGTGCTCCCAGTCCAGGGCCTGATCACCCGCATCCGGTTTGGTCTGCCAGATCCGCGGGCTCTCCTTGGTGGTGTGCTCGGAGCCGAGCGTCAGCACCGCGGTGAGCGTCTCGTGCTCGCCGAGGACGGCGACCGGGCCGAGTCCGAAGTTCCCGGGATACATGGTGCCCAGTTGCGTCACGTGCAGCGAGCCGTCCGGCTCGAGGCGCTTGACCAGCATGGACAGTTCGTCCATGTGCGCCATGACGCGTGTCGCGGTGCTGGGTCCGGCGATTGCGGCCGACCGGTGGGCGGTGTCGTCGGGCGGACCTCCCGCGGCGATGTAGCCGACCAGGTTGCCGGCGTCGTCGGTCCACATGTCGTCGACGACGGGTTCCAGCTCGCGGGCGCAGACGGCTCGGACCTCGTCCTCCTGGCCGCACGGCCCGTAGGTCCACAGAAGTTCTTTCAGCAGCGCTTCGGTCGCATCGGGATCGCGGGGCGCCATCGGGTCCTCTCGCTCGTTGCCGGGTAGACAACTGGATCAGTACCCAAATCGCGCGTCGGCAACGCGGTGGCTGATCGCAGCCCCTCGCGCGGATCCGGGGTCGAAAAGTGGGTATTCGGCTTGCACGGTGCAAAGGAGACCAAAGTGGCGAAAGATCATGGGTCGAGCGTCAAGAACGACAAGCAGTACGAGGGTCTGCGCAAAAAAGGGATGAGCAAGTCCAGGGCGGCGGCGATATCGAATTCGCCCGGGTCCTCGAGCAGGGGCGGCAAGAGTTCGGGCAGCAGCCAAAGCAGCCGTAGCAGCGGTAGCGGGAGCGGTGGTAACCAGTCCCAGAAAAAGGCCGCAGGGCGCAAGGGCGGCAAGAAGTCCAGCTAGCCCGATAACCCAGGAAGCTGCGCTCAGCGGGCGGTCAACTGGCTCGTGATATCGAGTCCGGCACCCGGGTCGTGGTGGTGGTCGGTGGTGTCCCGGCACTCGCCGTAGAGGATGATTTGCCCGCGGCTGTGGTCCGAGGGCAACAAGCTCATGTTCGCGGTCACACCGTTCTTGTTCAGGGTGGTGCCGTGGTAGTGCTGTCCCGGCGGAGCGCCCTCGCTCCAGCCGTGCGCGGCCATCGCGGCACGGATGTGCTGGAAGTAGGCATCCGGGTCGCCCTGCAACAGGAACCCGATCGTCACCCTGCCCTGATACGGCGGATCTCCTTGGTCATTGCAGGAAGCGAACGAAAACCCGCCGTCGACGCCCTGCAGGCCCGCGGCGGCGACGATCTCCTTGGCCGGCTCGATCACCTGGGCCTTGGTCTGATCGTCCGTCAACGGGTGGGCGGAATCGTCAAAGGGGTTGGAAGAGCCCGAGGAATGCGGTTTCGGAAACACCAGCGAACACCCTCCTAGCAACATGACGGCGACGACTAACGCGGCAAGCCGTGCTTGCCGGGGCCAAATGCGTTGCCGCTCAGTGATGGTGTTGGTCATCGAAGACATGATCATCGGTAACAGATCCCGACGCGCGGCCCCACTCGGGGTCGATGACGAGCCCGCCTATGCCCGGTCCGACCGGACCCAGGCCCGGGATGGTGACCTTTCCCGGTTGGTAACGGTGTTGGGCCGTCAGGCCGTCGGATTCCAGCGCGTCACCGTGGCCCGACGTGATGTCGGCCATGCTGTGTAGCGCCTCGCTTCCGGGGTGGTAGTAGTACGAATGATCGTGCGGGTTAACGCCATCGGAGCCAGGCACCTCGGCCCGGAAACGCACCGACCCGAATCCGTCGGCCGCGGGGTCGGCGCCCAGGCCGGGGGTCAAGCCGAGCAACTGACCGCCGATGTTGTCCCGGTTCACGTAGTGGCTCAAGCCATTCAGCTCCCCGAGCATGCCGACCGGATCCGTCGACGCGTCCCCCACATACACGTGCCCGCCGTCGAGATGGAAGCTCGCGGCGTTGGGTGCGAGGTCGGTGCCCGGGCAACCGATGAGCACCGCGTCGTTGGCGTGCATGTGGCCCAACGCGAAAGCGTCGGCCACCGTGGTCGAGCCGTACGAGTGGCCTAGCACGGTGACATGCTGGCCGGCCCCGAGGTGCGTGGCCCACAAACCGTTGACGTCTTGCGCCAGCGCCTGACCGCCGGTCCGCGCCAGCGCCGGGGTGGAAATCCGCTGGACGTCCTTGAAGTCGTTGGGGGCGTCGTATCCCATCCACGCGATCACCGCGGTGGGGTTTCTCGGGTCGGCGGCGTTGGCCTGGCCGTACAGGTTGAGCGCATCGTTGTGGCCGTCGTGCAGCCAGCCGCCCTTCACGCTGCTGCTGGTGCCCGGGACGATCACCGCGGTGTTCTTCGCCAGGTCGGGGTTGCCGATCGCGATTGCCGCCCGCCCCTTGCCGCCGAAAGCCATTGGGTCGTAAGCGAATAGAAACACCGGGTTGTGGCCATGGTCGGCGTCGCGATCCAGCCCCTGCTGGGTCTGATCGGCGTTCTGGTAGCGGGTGACGTCGGCGGCCGACAGGCCGTACTTCGCCGGATCGCGCAGCACGTCGTCCGGGGAGACGCCGTAGCGGCCGGCGATGTCGCGAATTCGGTTGAGATCGGCCGTCATCACCGCGATGTTGGCGTCGCTGCGCGCGAGCACCGGGACACCGTTGAGGTTGCCGACCTGATCCGGGTGCTCGGCGATGAGCTGCTGGCGCTCCCCCGGCGTCAACGACGTCCACCACCGGTTCACGTCCTCCGGACTCGTTCCCGGCGGCGGAATCTCGGGTTTGGCGTCCACCGCCTGGAGAACGTCGGGCTCGTAGCCGTCGGCGCGCAGGGTCCCCATCGCCGCTTGCAGGTAGTTCGAATAGCCGTCGCGTACCGAATCAATCTGTGCCAGAGCGGATTTGGTGTCGGCGATGGCTTCGTTTTCGAGGTCGGCGATGTGCAGCTCCAAGAGCTTTCTCTCACCCGCGGTGAGGTGGATGTCTTTCTCCGCCTCCACCGCCTGGCCGATCTCGTCGTCGAGCTGCTGCAGCTGCCCCTCCAGCGTCGAGATCAGCGCCGCGCCGCTTCGCTGCGCCTCGGCCAACGCGGCGGCGATGTTTTCCAAGTCGGCGCCGATCTTGGGCAGCTGCAACGACTGCGCGCCCAGCGCCGCGGTCACCCGCTGCACCTCGGCGGAGTCGTTGATCGGGTGGTCGCCGTTCTGGTGGTTCCAGGCCGCGTCGAAGCGGCGGCGCGCTTCGGCGAACGAAGCGTCGGACTCAGCGGTGCACCGACCCGCTGTGTGAAACGCCTCCGCCAACTCGGAGATCTGCGCCGGGCGACCGACCTGGAGGCTTTGATTTACCAACCACGGATCTCCCCCGGCCTCGGCGATCAGGGCCGGCACGCTTATGTAGCGCAGCTGCACCGCACTGCCCGTCCGCAGTACGGGGGATCTGTATCGACACGCATCGCGATCCCCTTTCCGAGCTGGTGACAACGCTACTACCGCGTCTCCAGTCGGACAGCTCCCCAAAGCCTGCCCGCAGCGGAAATTGGGGCTGTGCAGCGCGGCCCGAAATCGCGCCGACCTGCCCAAATGTGGTGAAGCTAGGCTTTTGCTCCGCCGTCGGTCGGCGCGTCAACGAAGTGATCGGCGTCTAACGCCGTGGCGTAATACATCGAAGATATCGACGCGAGCATCGCGACCCTCGAGTAATCGCGTTCCGTCGGTTCCTCGGGCAACGCCTGGGCGACGGCGACAGTCATGTCGGCATACTTTTGGGCAGTCTCGCGCCATTCGCGGATCCTGTCCGAATCAACAGCCATCCTCTTCAACCCCTCCCTGCGCACCCGCTGCGGACCGGACCCGCCGGGTGACGCCCATTGAATGACAAAACCGGTGGTCAAACCTGGTGGAGCTAAGGGGATTCGAACCCCTGACCTACTCGATGCGAACGAGTCGCGCTACCAACTGCGCCATAGCCCCTGACCGCTAGCAGGCTACCAGCCGCGCGGCGAACCGCCGAACTGCCGGCGCTACTCGCCGACCGCGCGCGGCAGGTCCCTGGGCCACCCGAAGGTCCGCATCGGCATCGCGTAGTCCAAGTGCTCGAAGATCGGGTCCTCGTCGTCGATCTCGAGCACCACCGCGCCGGGCCGCCGCAGCCGCGAGGGCACCACGTCGTATTCGCGGTCGTAGGTGTTCTCCACGCCAAGCCGTGCCCGCGCCATCCGCTGCATCCGGCGGCGACGCACCCGCTCCTCGATCCGGGTCTGCCGACGCAGGTAGGCGAGGTACAGCAGCGTCACCGCGGTCGCGCTTCCGCACACCCACCAGGCCGTCGGCGTCACCTCGAACGCGGCGGTGGCCGAGCCGGTCAGCACGAGGGCCATCACCATCAGGACCCGCTTGCGGAAGGCGTACTTGCGCGCGCTGACCGCGGCCGCGGCCTTGGGGTCGAACCGGCGGCGCCGCGAGGCGCCCGCCGCGACGTACGCCCGCGGATCCTCGTCCTCCTCGCGGTCCGCCTCGGGCTCCAAACCCGAAGAGTCCTCGACGTATTCGTACCGGTCGTCCAGGTCCTCGTCGGTCTCGGTGTGCTCGGCGACGGGCTCGGTCTCGTCGGCGTCCTCGGCGTCCTCGACGTCCCCGGCGGCCTCGTCCGCCGCGGCCCCCGCCGGCAGCGCCCCGGCATCCTCGATGACGTCGACGTCCAGGTAGTCGGGCTCGGCCGCTTCGGTGGCCGCGGCCCGCACGACGACGGGACGTGCCACCTCCTCGGTTTCGGCGTCGTCTTCGTCGTGCTCGGGCTCGGCGAGCTCGTCGTCGACCGCGTCCTCCTGCTTCCAGTCGGGGTCGCTGCGATGGCCCGCGGCGGGCCCACTGCGCCGGAGCAGCCGGGAGCCGGCCCCGTTGAGCACCCGGGTCGCCAGGGCGACGTCGCTCGTGCGACGCACGGCGTCGCGTTTGCTGATCAGCATCGGAACAAGGACGAACAGCCAGAGCACCACGAGCGAGATCCACAACAGCGACTGCGGGATGCTTGGCATGATGACTTGCTCCTTACTGGACCCGACCCCCGCGAGGCTCGTCTGTGGCCGATGCGGCTGGGCCGAGGTGACCAGCACAATTACACACCTGTAATTTGCCTCTCACAAGCACCACATGTCACTCGTGTCGCGATAGCCACAGTTCACGCCCAGCTCGCGTGACCGGCGCGGACCAGGGTCGCCGCGACCGAGCCCTGCACCTCTTCGACCGTGATGGCCATCAGCAGGTGGTCGCGCCAGGCCCGGTCCACCTCGAGGTAGCGGCGCAGCAGCCCCTCCTCGCGGAACCCCACCTTTGCCAGCACGGCACGGCTCGCGGCGTTCTCCGGACGCACGGTCGCCTCCACGCGATGCAGCATGACCGGGCCGAAGCAGTGATCCAGGCCCAGCGCCAACGCCGCCGTCGCCACCCCGCCGCCGGTCGCCGACCTGGGCACCCAGTAGCCGATCCACGCCGACCGCAACGCCCCGTGGGTCACGTTGCCGATGGTCAGCTGCCCGCAGAAACGCCCGTCGAGCTCGATCACGTAGGGCAGCATGCGGCCCTTGCGCGCCTCGGCGCGCAGCCCGGAACACAATGCCGGCCACGCCGCGACCGTGTGCCGGATCGTCCAATCGCCATCCGTGCTGGGCTCCCACGGCTCCAGATGCGCGCGGTCGGCCAGCCGGATCCGGCTCCACTGGGCGCCGTCGCGCATGCGCACCGCCCGCAACCGGACGACACCGCCCGGGACCCGCAGCGGACCCACATCCGAGGGCCAACCCGGGTGACGGGGATTCGCGCGCAACAGGTTCACGAGCATGTGCAGTAGCTTCGCCTAGCCGCGCTGGGCCAGGAACGCGACGTCGACGATCTCGCCGGTGCGGATCTGCTCGGCGCCGCTGGGAACCACGACCAAACAGTTCGCCTCGGCGAGGGTGGCCAACAGGTGCGACGACGACCCCGGGGCCCCGCCCAGTGCTTGTACCAAATACTCACCGCTGTCCTGGTCCCGCATCAACTGCCCGCGAAGGTACCCCTTGCGCCCGGCGACCGAAGTGATCGGCGACAGCGCACGGGCCTGCACGATGCGGCGCATCGGCTGGCGCTTGCCCAGCGACAGCCGGATCAGCGGCCGGACCATCACTTCGAAGACCACCAGCGCGCTGACGGGGTTGGCCGGCAGCAGGAATGTCGGAACACCTTCGCGGCCCAACTGCCCGAAACCCTGCACGGACCCCGGGTGCATGGCCACCCGGACCACTTCCATGTCGCCGAGCTCGGACAGCACCGACCGCACCGACTCGTTGGCCGCGCCCCCGACCGCGCCGGCGATCACCACGACCTCGGAGCGGTTGAGCTGGCCTTCGACGACCTCGCGCAGCTCTTTCGGGTCGTTGCTGACGATGCCGACGCGATTGACCTCGGCGCCGGCGTCGCGGCCCGCCGCCGCCAGCGCATAGGAGTTGACGTCGTAGACCTGCCCATTGCCCGGGGTGCGCGAGATGTCGACCAGCTCGCCACCCACCGCGATGACCGACAGGCGCGGACGCGGATGCACCAGCACCCGTTCCCGTCCCACCGCCGCCAGCAGACCGACCTGCGCGGCGCCGACGATGGTGCCGGAGCGCACGGCGACGTCGCCGGGCTGGACGTCGTCGCCGGCGCGGCGCACGTAGGCGCCCGACGGGGCCCCACGCAGGATGCGCACGCGCGACATCCCGCCGTCGGTCCATCGCACCGGCAGGACGGCGTCGGCCAGGGTGGGCAGCGGGGCCCCGGTCTGCACCCGGACCGCCTGCCGCGGCTGCAGCCGGCTGGGCGTGCGCGAGCCGGCCTCGATCGTCCCCATCACCGGCAACACCAGCCCGTCGCGCAGGTCCTCGTCGTCCGACGGCCCGCCGAGGCTTTCGGCGCCCACCTCACCGACCCCCAGCACGTCGACGCTGCGCACCGCGTAACCGTCGATGGCGGCCTGATCGAACCCGGGCATGGGCCGCTCGGTCACCACTTCCTCGGCGCACATCAAACCCTGGGCCTCGGCAATGGCGACCCGGATCGGCCGCGGGGCCACCGCGGCGGCCGTTATCCGGGCCTGCTGCTCCTCAACAGAACGCACGAGCGCGCCTCTCAGACCTCGATGCCCTAACGGGCGGCGACCTTTGGCGGGCGCCCGGCTACTGCTCGGTCAGGCCTAACCGCGCCACCAACCATCGCCGCAAATCCGGGCCATAGTCGTCACGATCCAATGCAAAGTCAACCGCAGCCTTCAGGTAGCCGCCGGGATTTCCCAAGTCGTGTCGGGATCCGCGATGCACGACGACATGCACCGGGTGGCCCTCCTCGATCAGCAGCGCGATCGCGTCGGTGAGCTGTACTTCGTTTCCCGCGCCGCGGTCGATGCGGTGCACCGCGTCGAAAACGGCGCGGTCGAGCACGTACCGGCCCGCCGCCGCGTACATCGACGGCGCGTCGGAGGCCTTGGGCTTTTCGACCATGCCCTTGACCCGCAGCACGTCCGGATTGTCGCCGCCCGCAACGGGTTCGACGTCGAAAACGCCGTAGGAGCTGATCTCTTCGGGTGTCACCTCGATCGCGCACAGGACCGTGCCGCCGTGGTCGGCGCGCACCTTCGCCATCGTCTCCAGGACGCCGGTCGGCAGCACCAGGTCGTCGGGCAGCAGCACCATGACGGCGTCCTCGTCCGCCGCCAGCCTTGGCTCCACGCAGCTGATGGCGTGCCCCAGCCCGAGCGGCTCGGCCTGCACCACGGACTCCACCTTGATCAGCTGCGGCGCCCGGCGCACCTTGTCGAGCATGGCCTTCTTGCCGCGCGCCTCGAGGGTCCCCTCCAGCACCAGGTCCTCGACGAAGTGCGCGACGACGCCGTCCTTGCCCTCGGAGGTGATGATCACCAGGCGTTCCGCCCCGGCCGCGGCCGCCTCCTCGGCGACCAGCTCGATGCCGGGAGTGTCGACGACGGGCAGCAGCTCCTTGGGCACCGTCTTCGTCGCAGGCAAAAATCGCGTACCCAGGCCGGCCGCAGGGACGATCGCCGTGAAGGGGATCGGAACATCCGCGTGTGACATTGTTCAAACCATAACCCCCGTGAGGCACGCCGCCGCGATGTGGCGGCGCGAAACCCCGGCCTGTCATGGTTGAGGGCATGCCAACCGCGACCAAGGCCGCGCTGCGCGAACGCCTGCTGGCGGCCCGGCGCTGCGTTGCCGACGACGTTCGCGCCGCCGAGGCGCGCGCGCTGCGCGAGCACTTGGAGCCGGTGGTCGAGGGCGGGACCACGGTCTGCGCGTACGTGCCGGTGGGCACCGAGCCGGGGTCGACCGAGCTGCTCGAGGCGTTGCTGCGCCGGTCGGCGCGGGTGCTGCTGCCGGTCGCGCGCACCGGCTCAGACAAGGCACCATCGCCGCTGCGGTGGGGCGAATACCGGCCGGGCGCGCTGGTCCCCGGGCCGTGGGGACTGCTCGAGCCGGCCGGGCCGCTGCTGGCGGAGTCGGCCCTGGCCGAGGCCGCCCTGGTGATCGTGCCGGCGCTGGCGGTCGACCGTCGCGGCGTGCGACTGGGCCGGGGCCGCGGCTTTTACGACCGCTCGCTGGGCCTGCGAAACCCGCAGGCGCGGCTGATCGCGGTGGTCCGCGACGCCGAGTTCGTCGACGAGCTGCCCGCCGAGCCGCACGACGTGCCGATGACCCACGCGCTGACACCGGAGCGGGGCCTGATCGCGCTTCCCGACCGGGAATGATCGCGATCACGTGGCGGTTCTAGCACTTGACACGATAGAGTGCTAATTCAAGCCCGTAATCATTCGGAGGTTTTCGTGCCGACATACAGCTACGCGTGCACCCAGTGCGACGACCGCTTCGACGTCGTGCAGGCCTTCACCGACGACGCGCTGACCACGTGCGAGAAGTGCCAGGGTCGGCTGCGCAAGTTGTTCAACTCCGTCGGCGTGGTGTTCAAGGGCAGCGGGTTTTACCGCACCGACAGCCGCGAGGACCGCAAGAAGTCGACGAGCTCGTCCAACGGGTCCGGCGAGGCGGCGTCGAGTTCGGGCTCGAGCGAGAAGAACGGGTCCGACAAGAGCACGTCGAGCGACAAGTCGTCCAGCAGCGCCGCCCCGGCCACTGCGGGCGCCTCAAGCTAACCGGTTATCCACAGCGCCACCACCGACGGGAACGGTCGACGCTCGGCCGCGCCTACCGTTGCGGCGTGGGCGAATCCTCGTTGAACCCCAACGTTTTCAGGCGCCTGTCGGCGTCGTTGCGCCCCGACTGGACGCGCACCGTGCTGGCCCGGCGGGTGGCCGCCGGCGGGCTCGTCGTGCTGGCCGGCGTCGCGACGCTGCGATCAAATTCTGACGGCGATTACGCCGAGGTGGTGGTGGCGGCGCGCGACCTGGCGCCGGGCGCCGCATTGACCACCGATGACGTCCTGATCGAAAAGCGTTTGGCCACAACGGTTCCCGACGGATCGAAGGCGGACCTCGCCGCGGTCGTCGGGTCGACCCTGGCCGGCCCCACCCGGCGCGGCGAGGTGCTCACCGACGTCCGGCTGCTGGGCAGCCGGTTGGCCGAGTTGACGGCCGGGCCCGGCGCCCGCATCGTGCCGCTGCACCTCGCGGACGGCGCCCTGCTCGACCTGGTCCGGGCCGGCGACGTCGTGGACGTGCTGGCCGCCCCGGCCACCGACCCGCCCGCGGCCGGTCCGCCCGCCAGCAGGGTGGTGGCCACCGACGCCGTCGTAGTCCTCGTGTCGGCCAAGCCGAAGTCCCAGGCCGCCGACGCCGACCGCGTAATGTTGGTTGCGCTGCCGGCTCGCGTGGCGAACACGGTGGCAGGCTCGACGCTAGGTCAGACGGTAACGCTCACCCTGCATTGAGTATCTGGCCGCTGTTGGGCACGTGACCGATAGCAAACTCGGTCCAGACCAGAAAGGGCGTCCTCATGCTCAAGGGGTTCAAGGAGTTTCTCTCGCGGGGCAATATCGTCGACCTCGCCGTGGCGGTCGTCATCGGTACTGCCTTCACTGGGTTGGTCACCAAGTTCACGGACAGCATCATCACGCCGCTGATCAATCGGGTCGGGGTCAATCAGCAGTCCAACGTCGGCGCCCTGAAGATCGGCATCGGCGGCGGGCAGACGATCGACCTGAACATCCTGCTGTCCGCCGCGATCAACTTCGTCCTGATCGCCGCCGTCGTGTACTTCTTCGTCGTGCTCCCCTACAACACGCTGCTCAAGCGCGGCGAGGTCGAGCAGGCGGACGACGCCCAGGTCATCCTGCTCACCGAGATCCGCGACCTGCTGGCGCAGACCACCAACGGGGACTCGTCGTCCGGTCGGCACGGGGGCGCGGCCGCCACGACACCGCCGCCGGAATACGGCCCGCGTGCGGAGGCCGAATCGCGCTGACCCGCGCCTAGATCTCCAGGCTGGACAGCTGGCCGATGATCTGGGCGGCGAGCGGATTCAGCGTCGCCATCCCGTCACGCACCGCGTAGCGGGAACCCGCGAGGTTGACCACAAGTGTGCTCCCCGACACTCCGGCCAGACCCCGGGACAACCCGGCGTCGGTGATGCCCGCGGACAGCCCGGAGGCGCGGATGGCCTCGGCGATGCCCAGGATTTCCCGGTCCAGGATCTCGCGGGTGGCCTCGGGCGTGACATCCCGCGGGGTGACGCCCGTCCCGCCGACCGAGACCACCAGGTCCACGCCGCCGATCACCGCGGTGTTCAGCGCGTTGCGGATCTCGACCTCGTCGGCCGCGACCGCCACGACGCCGTCGACGACGAAGCCCGCCTCGGTCAGCAGCTCGGTGACGAGCGGCCCGCTGTGGTCCTCCTCGTCCCCGTGGGCGGTGCGATCGTCGACGACCACGACCAGCGCCCGGCCCACTACCAACTCCGCACCCGCTTCCATGGGTGCAACGGTATATCCGAGCTCCGACAGGCCGGCCGCCGAGGGCTCATCGACTCTCATTACTGATCCGCCTTGCCCAGGGTGACCTGCACGGTGCGACTGCCGCCGCCGGGATCCTGAAACGTCAGCGATACCTTGTCGCCCGGCGCTTTTGAGCGCACGGCGGCGACCAACGCGTCGGCGCTGTTGATCGGGCGATCGTCGACCTTGGTGACCACCACGCCCTTGGGCACTCCGGCGGTCGCGGCCGCGCCGTTCGCGATGACGTCGACGACCTTGGCCCCCGGGGTGCCCTTGTCGCTGGTCACCTGCACACCCAGCGACGCGTGCGTCGCCTTGCCGGTCGCGATCAACTCGTCGGCGATGCGCTTGGCCTGGTCGACCGGGATCGCGAAGCCGAGGCCGATCGAGCCGCTCTGGGAGTCCGGCGAATCGGCGCCCAGGGTGGCGATCGCCGAGTTGACGCCGACCAGCTGCCCGCTCATGTTCACCAGCGCGCCCCCGGAGTTACCCGGGTTGATCGCGGCGTCGGTCTGAATCGCGTCGAGCACGGTGTTCTGGTTGCCCGACTCACCGGTCGTGGACACCGGCCGGTTCATCGCGCTGATGATCCCTGTGGTCACGGTGCCCGACAGCCCCAGCGGTGACCCGATCGCCACCACCGGCTGGCCCACCCGCAGGTCCGACGAGGAACCCATCGTGATCGGTGTGAGGTTCGAGACGCCCTGCACCCGGATCACGGCGATGTCGCTGGTGGGGTCGGCACCGACCACCGAGAACGGCGCGGTGCGGCCGTCGGAGAAGGTCACGGTCGTCTTCGGTGGCGGAGCGCCCGGCGGCGCACCCGGCGGTCCACCCGGACCGCCCGGCTTGACCGCGGCCGCGACCACGTGGTTGTTGGTCAGGATCAGCCCGTCGGCCGACAGCACCACGCCGGAGCCCTCCTCGGACTGGCGACCCATGTCGGTCTCCAACATCACGACGCTGGGCACCACCTTGGCGGCGACCTGTTCGACGGTCCCCGGCGGCATGTTCGCGGCCGGGACACTGGGCGCCCCCGCGAATACCCTGCCTCCGTTATTGCCCGCCGAGTGCGTGCTCAGCTCGACGGCCGTGGCCGCGGCACCACCGATACCGGCCGACACCACCGCGATCGCCAGCGCGCTCGCGGTCAATAGCCCTGCGCGGGAACGCTTCTGGGGAACCGGCGGGGGCCCGGGGGGCATCGGCGGCAGCATGTGTACCGGCCCGGTACCGGTGCCCGGCGGAATGGAGCCCGCCCCGGTGCCGCCGGGGATCGGGCCCGGCCCGGTGCCCCCGGCGAGCGGAACCGGCCCGGTGCCGCCGGGAACCCGGCCCGGCCCGGTGCCGGTGAACGGCTCGTAGGGCCGCCGGTATTGCGCGGTCGGCTGCGACGGCTGGGCCGGTTGGGACGGCTGATAGCGCCAGTCGAACTGCTGGTTGTACGGCTGCTGCCCCTGGGCATACGCGGGGGGCACAGGCTGATTAGGCCCCGTACGGTATCCCGGCTGCTGCGGCGGTGGCGAATACCTCGGGTCATTCGTCATGTCGCTACGTCGCTCTTCCTCTATCTCGGCGTTATCGGCGTTCGGGCTCGTCGGCTCGACGTGGCTAGGTTCCAACCCTAGCCGCAGAACTACCTTGCCCGCGCGGACTGAGAGTCCACTGAGATAACGTTCGCCGAATCCCGAGAGTTCTCCGCCCTCCTCGCGACCGGCACGGCCGGTTCTGTCTCGGCTTCCGCAGTAAGGATCCTAGTGTCGGCATCGGCCGGCGGGTATCCCGAAACCGGCACCGGGCGGCCGGGAAGCAGCACATAGATGGACGTGCCCGGGGGTTGGCCTCCCGGCACGGTGTCCTCGACGCGGAGCAACCCGCCGTGGCTCTGCACCACCTTTTTGACGATCGCCAGCCCCAGCCCCGAGCCTGGCATCGCCCGCGCCGTCGTCGACCGGTAGAAGCGCTCGAACACCAGGCGGCGCTCGTGCACCGGGATGCCCGGGCCCTGGTCGGAGACCACCAGCTCGGCGTGCGTCGGGTCGAGTTGCCTCAGCCTGACACCGACGCGCCCGCCGGAGGGGCTCCATTTGGCCGCGTTGTCCATCAGGTTCAGCACCGCGCGCGAGAGCCCGGCGGCGTCGCCGTAGACCTGCCAGCCGATCGCCTCGACGTCGAAGTGGATGTCGTTGCGCCGCCGCCTGACTCGCTCGAGGCTGCGGTCAATCACCTCGGACATGTCGACGACCTCGTGCACCACCTGGCTGGCGTCGTCGCGGGTGAGGTCCACCAAATCGCCCACCAGGGTGGACAATTCCTCGATCTGCGCGATCACGTCCGCGCGCAGGTCGACCATCTCCGGCTCGGGCAGCCGCGGCGCCCCCGGTTCCATCGAGGCCATCAGCAGCTCGACGTTGGTGCGCAGCGAGGTCAGCGGGGTGCGCAATTCGTGGCCGGCGTCGGTGACGAGCCGCGCCTGCCGCTCTCGCGATTCGGCCAGCGCCCGCAGCATCAAGTTGAAAGCCTCTGTGAGCCTTGCCAATTCGTCGCTGCCGAACACCGGGATGGGCCGCAGGTCGTCGGTGCGCGCCACCCGCTCGGCGGCTTCGGTCAGCCGGGCCACCGGACGCAGCCCGGCGCGGGTGACCATGCCCCCGGCCACCGCCGCGACCGCGACGCCGACGCCGCCGACCATCAGCAGCACCCAGCGCAGCTTGGTCATGACCGCCTCGGTGGGCTTGAGGCTCTTGGAGATCAGCAGCGAACTGCCGTTGGGCAGGTGGATGGCCAGGATTCGCTGGTCCGAGGCGGTGCGGCGGGACATGAACAGCTCGCCGTTAATGACGGCCTTCTCGGCGGTTCCGACGGGCAGGATCTGGCCCGGCTGGTTGGCGGTGTAGATGGAGCGGCCCGGGTTCACCAGCATGGCGTTGACGTCCGAATACGCGGTGCCCTCGATGGCCTTGCCCGGGTCGGCCGCCAGAGAACCGCTGGCGATCAGCAGCTGCGCCCGGCTCTGCAGTTGGTTGTCGATGTCGTTGTAGAGCGCGGCCGAGACCACGGCGTACACGGCGAAGGACATCAGCACGACGACCATCGCGACCATCGACATCGCCAGCAGCATCACCCGCCACCGCAGCGACAAGGAGCTGGTGGGGCGCAGCGGTGCGCGCCGGCGCCGACGGAGCCGGATCATCCTTGGTGCTGGCTCATCACGGTGGCGTCTCCCGAAGGACGTATCCCACCCCTCGGACAGTATGGATCAGCCGCGGCTCACCGTCGGCTTCGGTTTTGCGGCGCAGGTAGCCGACGTAGACCTCGAGCGCGTTGCCGGAGGTGGGAAAGTCGAATCCCCAGACCTCCTCGAGGATGCGGCTGCGGGTGAGCACCCGGCGCGGGTTGGCGATCAGCATTTCCAGCAACGCGAACTCGGTGCGGGTCAGGCTGATGCAGCGCTGCCCGCGGGTGACCTCGCGGGTCACCGGGTCCAGGCTCAGGTCGGAGAACGTCATGGCCACCGACTCGGCGGCGTCGTCGGGCTTGGTGCGCCGCAGCAGCGCCCGCATGCGGGCCAGCAGCTCTTCGAGCGCGAACGGCTTCGGCAGGTAGTCGTCGGCGCCGGCATCCAGGCCCGCGACCCGCTCGGAAACCGAATCGCGGGCGGTGAGCACCAGGATCGGCAGGTCGTCTCCGGTGCTGCGGAGCTGGCGGCACACCTCGAGGCCGTCCAGACGCGGCATCATCACATCCAGGACGAGGGCGTCGGGCCGGTCGCTGGCGATCATGTCGAGGGCCTCGACCCCGTCGTGGGCGAGCTCCACCGAATAGCCATTGAACGAAAGCGACCTGCGCAGCGACTCGCGCACCGCGCGATCGTCGTCGACGACAAGTATGCGCACGGCCACTAGTTTCGTCCTAGCGCCTGAGAGCGGGCTGAGAGGCGCGCCGGGTATTTGCCGAGATTAGCGCTTGTCGAGATCGATGAGGCCGAGGCGGGCCGCCTTGAGTAGCCGGCGGGGCACCTTGTGCTTCTGGCCTGCGACGTTCACGCCGACGAGTTCGGTCTTCGTGGCCTTCCACTGCGAGCGCCGGCTTCGGGTATTCGCGCGCGACATCCTGCGTTTGGGTGTGGCCATGGTCGGGCCTTACTCCTCGTTCGGGCTTGATGGGGCATGTCGCGGGGCGTGGCCGGTGGGGCCGAACGTGCGACGATTGCCTATCAGGATAGTCGGTGGCCTGCTGGTCGCCAAAACGGCGCCCGCCGTGGACCGGGCATCCTTGACGCGACACCGCGGGTACCCGCTAACCTACCGAGTGGTTGGTTGGTTCGCGGTCACCGATATGCCCACGAATGGAGGACGCGCATGGCCTCTGCTTCCGGCGCTGTCCGCATCGCGAACTGTTCGGGCTTCTACGGCGACCGGCTTTCGGCCATGCGCGAAATGCTCACCGGCGGGGACGTCGACTACCTCACCGGCGACTACCTGGCCGAGCTGACCATGCTGATCCTGGGCCGCGACCGGATGAAGCACCCGGAGCGCGGCTACGCCAAGACCTTCCTGACACAGCTCGAGGACTGCCTGGGTGAGGCCCGCGACCGCGGGGTGCGCATCGTCGCCAACGCCGGCGGCCTCAACCCGGCCGGGCTGGCCGACGCGATCCGCGCGCTCGCCGAGCGCCTGGGTGTCCCGGCGCGCATCGCGCACGTGGAGGGCGACGACCTGTTGCCCCGCTCGGCGGAGCTGGGGTTGGGAACGCCGCTGACCGCCAACGCCTACCTCGGCGCGTGGGGAATCGTGGACTGCCTGAACGACGGCGCCGACGTCGTCGTCACCGGCCGGGTCACCGACGCCTCGGTGATCGTCGGGGCGGCGGCGGCCCACTTCGGCTGGGCCCCCTCCGACTACGACCGGCTCGCCGGCGCCGTCGTCGCGGGCCACGTGATCGAATGCGGCGTGCAGGCCACCGGCGGCAACTACTCGTTCTTCACGGAGATTCCGGACCTGACTCACGCCGGCTTCCCGCTCGCCGAGGTGCACGCCGACGGCTCCTCGGTCATCACCAAGCATCCCGGCACCGGCGGCCTGGTCAGCGTCGACACCGTCACCGCGCAATTGCTCTACGAAATCACCGGCGCCCGCTACGCCAACCCCGACGTCACCGCCCGGATGGACACTGTCGAACTGACTGCGGACGGCCCGGACCGGGTACGCATCAGCGGCGTGCGCGGCGAACCGCCGCCGCCCGCGCTGAAGGTATCGCTGAACAGCATCGGCGGGTTCCGCAACGCCATGACGTTCGTGCTGACCGGCCTGGACATCGAGGCCAAGGCCGACCTGATGCGCCGGCAGCTCGAGTCCGCTTTGACGGTCAAGCCGGCGGAACTCCAGTGGTCGCTGGCGCGCACCGATAAACCCGACGCCGACACCGAAGAGGCCGCCAGCGCCTTGCTGCACTGCGTGGTCCGCGACCCCGACCCCGCCAACGTGGGACGCCAGTTCTCCTCCGCGGCAGTGGAACTGGCGTTGGCCAGTTATCCCGGCTTCCACGTGACGGCCCCGCCCGGCGACGGTCAGGTCTACGGCGTCTTCACCGCGGGCTACGTCGACGCCAAGGAAGTCCCGCACCTCGCCGTGCACGCCGACGGCGCCCGCGTCGAGATTCCTTGCGCGACCGACACTTTGGAACTTGCTCCCGCCGACCCCCCGCCGTTGCCCGAGCCGTTGCCGGCCGGCCCGGTGCGCAGGGCGCCGCTGGGCCGCATCGCGGGGGCCCGCAGCGGTGACAAGGGCGGGTCGGCCAACGTCGGCGTCTGGGTGCGCACCGACGACCACTGGCGCTGGCTGGCCCACACCCTGACCGTCGAGAAGCTCAAGGAGTTGCTGCCGGAGGCGGCCGACTTCGACGTCACCCGGCACGTGCTGCCCAACCTGCGCGCGGTGAATTTCGTCATCGACGGCATCCTGGGCCAGGGCGTCGCCTACAACGCGCGATTCGATCCGCAGGCCAAGGGGCTGGGCGAATGGCTGCGCGGCCGCTACCTCGACATCCCGGAGAGCCTCCTGTGAGTATCTGGACCACGCCCGAGCGCGAACAGCTGCGAAAGACGGTGCGCGCCTTCACCGAACGCGAGATTCTGCCGCACGCCGACGAGTGGGAGCGCACCGGCGAGCTGCCGCGCGAGCTGCACCGCCGGGCCGGGGCGGCCGGGCTGCTGGGCGCGAGCTTTCCCGAATCGGTCGGCGGCGGTGGCGGCGACGGCGCCGACGCGGTGGTCATCTGCGAGGAGGTGCACGCCGCCGGCGCCCCCGGCGGCGTCTTCGCGTCGCTGTTCACCTCGGGCATCGCGGTGCCACACATGATCGCCTCCGGCGACGCGCGGCTGATCGACACCTTTGTCCGGCCCACGTTGGCCGGCGAGAAGATCGGTTCGCTGGCCATCACCGAGCCCGGTGGCGGTTCCGACGTCGGGCACCTGCGGACCAGCGCCGTCCGCGACGGCGACCATTACGTCGTCAACGGCGCCAAGACCTACATCACCTCCGGGGTCCGCGCGGACTACGTCGTCACCGCGGTGCGCACGGGAGGCCCTGGCGCCGCCGGGGTTTCGCTGCTGGTGGTCGAGAAGGGAACGCCCGGTTTCGAGGTGACCCGCAAGCTGGACAAGATGGGCTGGCGGTCCTCCGACACCGCCGAGCTGTCCTATACGGATGTGCGGGTGCCGGCGGCCAACCTGATCGGCGCGGCAAACAGCGGATTCGCCCAGATCGCCCAGGCGTTCGTGTCCGAGCGGATCGGCCTTGCCGCGCAGGCGTATTCGAGCGCCCAGCGGTGCCTGGACATCACGGTGGCCTGGTGCCGCGACCGGGAGACGTTCGGCCGGCCGCTGATCTCGCGGCAGTCGGTGCAGAACACGCTGGCCGAGATGGCCCGCCGCATCGACGTGGCGCGGGTGTATGCGCGCAACGTGGTCGAGCGCGAGCTCGCGGGCGAGACGAACCTGATCGCGTCCGTGTGTTTCGCCAAGAACACCGCCGTCGAGGCCGGCGAATGGGTGGCCAACCAGGCCGTGCAGCTGTTCGGCGGCATGGGCTACATGGCCGAATCCGAAGTCGAACGCCAATACCGGGACATGCGGATCCTGGGCATTGGCGGCGGAGCCACCGAGATCCTGACCGCACTGGCCGCCAAAACACTGGGATTCCAATCGTGATTGCACCGCCTTCTCCTCATCGCTCAGCTCTGCATCGTCGGCGGTGGCTGTGACCGTCCTGAAGTCCACCCTCGACCCCAACTCCGCCGCCTTCACGGACGCAGCGTCGACCGCGGCCGAACGGCTCGAGGAGATCGACGCCGAGCTGGCCAAGGCGCTCGCCGGCGGGGGCGCGAAGTACGTCGAGCGTCACCACGCCCGCGGCAAGCTGACCGCCCGGGAACGCATCGAGCTGCTCGTCGACCCGGACTCGCCGTTCCTGGAGCTCAGCCCGCTGGCCGCGTACGGCAGTGCGTTTCAGATCGGTGCCAGCACCGTCACCGGCATCGGCGTGGTGTCGGGCGTGGAGTGCCTGATCGTCGCCAACGACCCGACCGTCAAGGGCGGCACCAGCAACCCGTGGACGCTGCGAAAGATCCTGCGCGCCAACCAGATCGCCTTCCAGAACCGGCTGCCGGTGATTTCGCTGGTGGAATCCGGCGGGGCCGACCTGCCCACCCAGAAGGAGATCTTCATCCCCGGCGGGCAGATGTTCCGGGACCTGACCCGGCTCTCGGCGGCCGGCATCCCGACCATCGCGCTGGTCTTCGGCAACTCCACCGCGGGCGGCGCCTACATCCCCGGCATGTCCGACCACGTGGTGATGATCAAGGAACGCTCAAAGGTGTTCCTCGCCGGTCCCCCGCTGGTCAAGATGGCCACCGGGGAAGAGTCCGACGACGAGTCGCTCGGCGGTGCCGAAATGCACGCCCGCACTTCGGGGTTGGCGGACTACTTCGCCGTCGACGAGCTGGACGCGATCCGCATCGGGCGGCGCATCGTGTCGCGGCTGAACTGGGTCAAACAGGGGCCCGCGCCCGGGCCGATCACCGAGCCGCTGTTCGACGCCGAGGAACTGATCGGCATCGTGCCCGCCGACCTGCGCATCCCGTTCGACCCGCGTGAGGTGATCGCCCGCATCGTCGACGGTTCGGATTTCGACGAGTTCAAGCCCATGTACGGGTCGTCGCTGGTGACCGGCTGGGCCCGGCTGCACGGCTACCCGCTCGGAATTTTGGCCAACGCGCGCGGGGTGCTGTTCAGCGAGGAGTCCCAGAAGGCCACCCAGTTCATCCAGCTGGCCAACCGCTCGGACACGCCATTGTTGTTCCTGCACAACACCACCGGCTACATGGTCGGCAAGGACTACGAAGAGGGCGGGATGATCAAGCACGGCTCGATGATGATCAACGCCGTGTCCAACTCGACGGTGCCGCACATCTCGCTGCTCATCGGAGCGTCCTATGGCGCCGGACATTACGGCATGTGCGGGCGGGCCTATGACCCTCGATTCCTGTTCGCCTGGCCCAGCGCCAAATCCGCGGTGATGGGCGGCGCCCAACTCGCCGGCGTGTTGTCGATCGTGGCCCGGGTCGCCGCCGAAGCCCGCGGGCAACAGGTCGACGAGGAGGCCGACGCCGCGATGCGGGCCGCCGTCGAGGGCCAGATCGAGGCCGAGTCGCTCCCACTGGTGCTCTCCGGCATGCTCTACGACGACGGCGTGATCGACCCCCGCGATACCCGCACCGTGCTGGGAATGTGCTTGTCCGCCATCGCCAATGGCCCGATCAAAGGAACGTCGAACTTCGGCGTCTTCCGGATGTGAGCCCCATGGTCACTCGAGTGCTGGTCGCCAACCGGGGCGAGATCGCCCGGCGGGTGTTCGCCACCTGCCGTCGGCTGGGCCTGGGCACCGTCGCCGTCTACACCGAACCCGATGCCGCCTCGCCGCACGTCGCCGAGGCCGACGCCCGGGTGCGGCTGCCCAACACCATCGACTATCTGAACGCCGAGGCGATCATCGCCGCGGCCCGCGCGGCCGGCGCCGACGCGGTCCACCCCGGCTACGGATTCCTCTCGGAGAACGCTGAATTCGCTGCCGCAGTGCAGGCCGCGGGCCTGACCTGGGTGGGGCCGCCGGTGGATGCGGTGCGCGCGATGGGCTCCAAGATCGAGTCCAAGAAGCTGATGGCCGCGGCGGGCGTTCCGGTGCTCGAGGAACTGGACCCCGACACGGTCACGGACGCTCAGCTGCCGGTGCTGGTCAAGGCGTCGGCGGGCGGCGGCGGTCGCGGCATGCGGGTGGTGCGCGAATTGTCTGCCCTGGCGGGCGAAGTCGCGGCGGCGCGGCGCGAGGCCCAGTCGGCGTTCGGCGACCCGACCGTGTTCTGTGAGCGCTACCTGCCCACTGGACACCACGTCGAGGTCCAGGTCCTCGCCGACACCCACGGCACCGTGTGGGCGGTCGGGGAACGGGAGTGCTCGATTCAGCGCCGCCACCAGAAGATCATCGAAGAGGCGCCCTCGCCCCTGGTGGAACGCACGCCGGGGATGCGCGCCAAGCTGTTCGACGCGGCAAGGCTGGCCGCCGGCGCGATCGGCTACACCGGCGCCGGCACGGTCGAGTTCCTCGCCGATGATGACGGCGAGTTCTACTTCCTCGAGATGAACACCCGGCTGCAGGTCGAGCATCCGGTCACCGAGGAAACCACCGGGCTGGACCTGGTCGAGCTGCAACTGGACGTCGCCGCCGACGGTCGCCTGCCGGCTGAACCTCCTGCGGCCCAGGGACATTCGATCGAGGCTCGGCTCTACGCCGAGGACCCCGCGCACGGCTGGCAGCCGCAGGCCGGGCCGGTGCACGCGATCGACGTGCCGGCGGTCCGAGCCGAGTTCGGCCCGCTAGGCCACCGGACCGGGATCCGGCTGGACTCCGGGATCGTCGACGGCTCGGTGGTGTCGATCCACTACGACCCGATGCTCGCCAAGGTCATCTCCTACGCCCCGACGCGGCGGCAAGCCGCGCTGGTGCTGGCGGACGCGCTGGCCCGCGCCCGCCTGCACGGCGTGCGCACCAACCGCGAACTGCTGGTGAACGTCCTGCGCCACCCGGCGTTCCTCGACGGCGCCACCGACACTGCGTTCTTCGACACGCACGGCCTGGCGGAGCTGTCCGCGCCGCTGGCCGACGACGCCACGATCCGGCTCTCCGCCGTCGCCGCAGCCCTTGCCGACGCCGCGCACAACCGCGCCACCGCGAAGAACTCCGGGGTCCTCGGCTCGCTGCCCAGCGGCTGGCGCAACCTGGCTTCGGGCTATCAGGTCAAGGCCTACCGCGACGACGGCGACACCGAGCACCACGTCGAATACCGTTTCACCAGAACTGGTTTGACGCTGCCCAACCACCCGTCCGTGGGGCTGATCTCCGCCGCGCCGGATCGGGTCGTGCTCGCCGCCGACGGGGTGGAACTCGCCTTCGCGGTGCGGCGGTACGGTCCCAATCTTCAAGACGTCTACGTCGATTCGGCCCGCGGGCCCGTTCGCCTGGTCGCGCTGCCGCGCTTCCCCGAGCCGGGCTCGACCGTCGAAAAGGGTTCCCTGGTGGCGCCGATGCCCGGCAACGTCATCCGCGTCGGCGCCGCCGTCGGCGACACCGTCGCGATCGGCCAGCCTCTGATCTGGCTGGAGGCGATGAAGATGGAACACACCATCACCGCGCCGTCGGACGGCATGCTCGCCGAGCTCAACGTCGAAACCGGTCAACAAGTCGAAGTGGGCGCCGTCCTGGCAAGAGTGGAAGCGCCCGAATCAGAAGGAGATTCACAGTGACCGACAGCAGCTTCATCGAAAACGAGGAGCGCCGGGCGCTGCGCAAGGCGGTGTCGGAGTGGGCGTCCAACTACGGCGCCGAGTATTACCTGGAGAAGGCCCGCGCGCACGAACACACCAACGAATTATGGTCCGAGGCAGGCAAATTAGGCTTCCTCGGGGTGAACCTGCCCGAGGAATACGGCGGCGGCGGCGCCGGCATGTACGAGCTGTCGCTGGTGATGGAGGAGATGGCGGCCGCCGGCAGCGCGCTACTGCTGATGGTGGTCTCACCGGCCATCAACGGCACCATCATCAGCAAGTTCGGCACCGACGAGCAGAAAAAGCGCTGGATTCCCGGCATCGCCGACGGGACCCTGACGATGGCCTTCGCGATCACCGAGCCCGACGCCGGGTCCAACTCGCACAAGATCACCACGACCGCCCGTCGCGACGGTGGCGACTGGATTCTCAAGGGCCAGAAGGTTTACATTTCCGGCATCGACCAGGCGCAGGCGGTGCTGGTGGTGGCCCGCACGGAGGAGGCGAAGACCGGCAAGCTGCGCCCGGCGCTGTTCGTGGTGCCGACCGACGCACCGGGTTTTACCTACACCCCGATCGAGATGGAGCTGATCAGCCCCGAGCGCCAGTTCCAGGTCTTCCTGGACGACGTCCGGCTGCCCAGCGACGCGCTCGTCGGAGCCCAAGATGCCGCCATCGCACAGCTTTTCGCCGGGCTGAACCCCGAGCGGATCATGGGCGCGGCCAGTTCGGTGGGCATGGCGCGGTGCGCGCTGAGCAAGGCCGTCGACTACGTCAAGACGCGACAGGTCTGGTCCACGCCGATCGGAGCGCACCAGGGCCTCTCACATCCGTTGGCGCAGTGCCACATTGAGGTCGAACTCGCCAAGCTGATGATGCAGAAGGCCGCGACGCTCTACGACAACGGCGACGACGGGGGCGCGGCCGAGGCCGCCAACATGGCCAAGTACGCCGCGGCCGAGGCGGCCACCCGCTCGGTCGACCAGGCGGTGCAATCGATGGGCGGCAACGGGTTGACCAAGGAGTACGGGGTGGCGGCGATGCTCGCCTCGGCCCGGCTGGGACGGATCGCCCCGATCAGCCGCGAGATGGTGCTGAACTTCGTCGCGCAGACGTCGTTGGGCCTGCCCCGGTCGTACTGATGGACGCCGTCGTCGAATACTCGGTCGACGGGCATGTCGCCCGGCTGACGCTGAATTCGCCGCATAACCGCAACGCGCTGTCGACGGCCCTTGTCGATCAACTGCATCGGGGTCTCCGCGACGCTGCCACGGACCCGCACGTGCGGGTGGTCGTGTTGGGCCACACCGGCGGCACCTTCTGCGCCGGGGCGGACCTTTCTGAGGCCGGCGCGGGCGACCCCTACGACATGGCCGTGGCGCGGGCCCGGGAGATGACCGCGCTGTTGCGCGCCATCGTGGCCGCGCCGCTGCCGGTGGTCGGCGCGATCGACGGGCACGTCCGCGCCGGCGGGTTCGGGTTGGTCGGCGCCTGCGACATTGTGATCGCCGGGCCGCGCAGCACCTTCGCGCTGACCGAGGCCCGGATCGGCGTGGCGCCGGCGATCATCTCGCTGACGCTGCTGCCGAAGCTGTCGGCGCGCGCAGCGGCGCGCTACTACCTGACCGGCGAGACGTTCGATGCGGCCGCGGCCGCCGAGATCGGTCTTGTCACCATCGCGGCCGAGGATGTGGACGCCGCGGTGGCGAAGGTCGTCGCCGACGTGAGCCGCGGGTCGCCGCAGGGCCTCGCCGCGTCGAAGGCGCTGACCACCGCCGCCGTCCTCGACGGGTTCGACCGCGACGCCGAACGTCTCACCGAAGAATCGGCCCGGCTGTTCGTCTCCGACGAAGCCCGCGAAGGCATGCTGGCGTTCCTGCAGAAGCGCCCACCCAGTTGGGCAAACGTCTAACGGGGCGGCGCGACCTGCGGCAACAAGCCCCCAGGCCCGGGCTTGACCTGGGATGAACGTTGCAGTTTAGCCAACCCCCTTGCAGCAAAACTTCTACGTCGTACGCTCGTGGATGATGAGCAACTCAGCGCAGCGTGACGCCGGCGAGACGGAGGCCGCGCGCGACGTACCGTCCCGCGCGGCCGACACGGATCGCATCCAGGTCGCGCAGTTGCTCACCTATGCGGCCGAACAGGGCCGCCTGCAGATGAAGGACTACGAAGACCGCCTGACGAAGGCCTACGCGGCTACCACCTATGAGGAGCTCGACGAGCTCAGGGCCGACCTGCCGGGCACGATGCTAAGCCCCCGCCGGGGCGGCAAGCCCAACCCGGCGCCGTCGACATTGCTGCTCGCCCTGATGAGCAATTTCGAGCGGCGCGGCCGGTGGAACGTCCCGAAGAAGCTCACCACCTTCACCTTTTGGGGCACCGGGGTGGTGGACCTGCGTTACGCCGACTTCACCTCCACCGAGGTCGACATCCACGCGATCTCGATCATGGGCGCGCAGAACATCTTGCTGCCACCCGAGGTCAACGTCGAGATCCACGGCCGCGGCGTGATGGGCGGCTTCGACCACACGGTGCTGGGCCAGGGCACGCCCGGCGCGCCGAAGGTGAACATTCGCGGCTTCTCGCTCTGGGGCGGGGTGGGCATCAAGCGCAAGGCCCGCCGGCCCCGTTAGACGCGTTGCGCCCCAACCGCTCTGAGCGACCCTAGCCCGGAATGTAGTCGAACTTGTCGGGATTGGGGCCCCTGCGGCCCGCTTCTCCCTTGTCCAACGCCGTGATCGCGTCCATGTCGGAGCCGTCCAGTTCGAAGTCGAACAGCTCGAAGTTCTCCCGGATCCGTTCCGGCGTGACCGATTTCGGGAAGACGATGTCGCCGCGCTGAATGTGCCAGCGCAACACCACCTGGGCCGGCGACTTGCCGCGCGCGTCGGCGATGCGGTTGATCACCGGGTCGCCGAGCACCTTGCCCTGGGCGATCGGCGACCACGCCTCGGTGACGATGCCGTGGTCACGCCCGTAGCCGCGGACCTGCTCGTTGGTGAAGTACGGATGAACCTCAATCTGGTTGACCGACGGGACCGTTTCGGTTTCCGCGGCGAGGCGCTCCAGATGCTCGACCTGGAAGTTCGACACGCCGATGCTGCGAGCGCGGCCGTCTTTCGCGAACTCCTCGAGGACCTTCCAGGTGGAGACGAAGTCCCCGCCGTAGAGGGTGGGTAGCGGCCAGTGAATGAGGAACAGGTCCACGTAGTCGGAGTCCAGGGCCTCCAGCGTTTTGTCGAATGCGTGGCGCGCATCGTCGGGCTTGTGGAAGCCGTTGTTGAGCTTGCTGGTGACGAAAACGTCGGCGCGGTCCAAGCCGGCGTCGCGGATGCCTTGGCCGACTTCCCTTTCGTTCCCGTACATTTCCGCGGTGTCGATGTGCCGATATCCGATGTCGAGGGCGCGCTTGACGGCGGCGGCCGTCTCGTCCGGCTTGATCTGGAACACGCCGAAGCCCAGCTGTGGGATGCGCACACCGTCGTTGAGTTCGATCGTTGGAACGTTGCTCATGCGTCTCCTCCTTCTTCGCCCGACTACCCGGTCGGGGAAGTATCTATTCCACTGAAGGGATTTACCGACGGCGCCGCGACCGCAGGTAGTCGCCCACCACGGCGGCCCCCAGGCCGTCGACGTCGGGCACCACGACGCGGCCCTCGACGCGCCGCGCGACCTGATCGATGAACCGGGCCAGACCGGGGTCGTCGCCCAGCCGGAAGATCGTCACCTGCGCGCCGAGCCGTGCCATGTCGTCGAATCCGCGCACCGTGTGGGCGATGGTCCGCGGATGCGGCGGGTAATCAAAGAACACCGCCGAACCGTCGCCGTTGAAGTCCTCCAGGTGAGCGGTCGGCTCACCGTCGGTCACCACCAGCACGACGGGCTGTGCGTTGGGGTGCCGGCGCAGGTGGCGACCCGCCAGCGCCAGCGCGTGATGCAGGTTGGTGCCCTGCTCGTAGACACCCTCCAGGCCGGTCAGCTCGGCGGCCGTCACCGTCCGGGCGTACCGCCCAAAGGCAATGATCTGCAGGGCATCCGAGCGAAAACGCGTGCACACCAGGTGGTTGAGGGCGAGCGCCGTCTGCTTCATCGGCAGCCAGCGATTCTCCATCACCATCGAAAACGACGTGTCGACCAACAGCGCCACGGCGGCCTGGGTGCGGGTCTCCGTCTCGGACACCTCGACGTCGTCGACCGTGATCCGCAGCGAGACAGCGCCGTCCGCCCCCTTGACGGGCGCGGTTCCCGCCCGCCGCAACACCGCGTTCGTCAGTGTGCGTGGGATGTTCCACGGCTCGGTGTCACCGAACTGCCAGGGCCGTGTCGCGCCGGTCAACTCGCCCGCGGCGCCCGCGCGCCGATGGTCGCGCTCGCCGTGGCGACCCGAAAGCTGTTGCGCCACATCGCGAAGCGCCGTCTCGCCGAGCCGGCGCATCGCCTTCGGGGAGAGCCGCCACTGGCCGTCGGAACCGCGGTCCAGGAAGCCCTGATTGACCAGGGCGCGTTCCAATTCGGCGAGTGTGCGCGCGTCGATGGCCGCCTCGTCGCCGAGCTGGCGCGCCAGCGCGTCCAGGTCGACGTCATCCATGGTGGCGCCCGGGTAGCTTTGCGACAGCTGCTCGGCCAGCTGCTCCAGCTCGGCGATGTCCGAGATCGCCTGCGTCCCTTCGCCCATGCCGAACGGGTTGTCGCCGGAGAACTGCTCGGAGCCGGTCCAGTCCTCGCCCGGCCGCGCCGCCTGCAGATGGGCGTCGAGTCGGCCCAACGCCTCCATCAACGCCGGTGAACCGAATGCCTGCTGCGCCAACGCATCCAGCTCGGCGCGCTGGTCGGGGCTCAGGCTGTTGCGGAAGCGTTGCGCCGCCGCGGCGCGCTTGGCCAGCGAGTCGAGCAGCTCGTCGACGTTGCGCGGGTTCTCCGGGAAGAACTCGCCGTGCTTGTCCATGAAGTCTTCGAAGTCCTGCTGGGTGTCTTGGCCTTTGGCGTGCTTGTCCAGCAGTTCGTTCAGGTCGTCCAGCATCTCGTTGACGCGCTGGCGATCCTCGTCGGTGGCACCCTCCAGGGCCTGCTTCATCCCGGCGAAGCGCTGGTCCAGCATCTCGCGGCCGAGCAAATCCTTGATCTGCTCGTATTTTTGGCGGGCCTCGCCGCTGCGCCAGTCGTAGTCGGAAAGCTCCTGGACGGCCTTGGCGGGCGACGCCGGAAGCGCGTCCAGCTGCAGCTCGCCGAAGCGGGCGTCGTCGTCCAGCGCGCGGGCCAGCTCCTTGCGTTCGGCCAGCACGGCCTCGTCGAGCAGCTTCTTGATCTCTTGCAGGGTGCCGTCCAAGTTGTTGCGGCGCAACAAGTCCCGTCGACGCTTGTTCGCCTCGGCCGCCAGCCGATCGGCGCCGGGCATGTTCTTGGTGCCGCGGCGCAGCAGCTCCGAGAGCGCGCGCCGCGGCGAGGTGCCGGCCATGACGTCCTGGCCGATCTGTTCGAGCGCCTCGCGCAGATCTACCGGCGGCGCCAGCGGGTCGGGCCCGCCGGTGTACGCGGAGTATCGCGACGAATGCCCCCTCGAAACAGGTTTAGCCATAGACGGTTTGGCCCTCCCCGGACACCTTGTCGATCCGCTTGGCCAGGTACAACGCCTCGAGCGCCAATTCCAATGCCGCCGCGCGCTCGCCCTCGGATTCGGCGTGTAGCTTGGCGGCGATCTTGTCCACGACGGGCAGGTTGGGCACGGCGGCCAGCACGTCCTTGGCCGACACCCGCTCACCCGTGGTGACCGCGGAGCCGCCCTCGACCGCGGCCACTAAGGCGCCGACGTCGATCCCGCCCAGCACGCGGGCCGCGGTGTCGGCGGTCGCGCGGCGCAACAGGTGCTCCAGCACGGCCTGTTCGCGGCCCTCCTCGCCGGACTCGAATTCCAGCTTGCCGCGCAGCACGTCGATGATCGTGCCCAAATCGACCACCCGGGCCACCGGGTCGGTCTCCCCCAGCACCGCGCCGCGGTGCCGGGCGGCGGCGGCGACGGTCTCGGCCGCCGCGATCGCGAACCGCGCCGACACCCCGGATCGCTGGTCGATCGAGTTGGACTCGCGCAGGTAGCGGGCGAACCGCGCCATCACCTGCATCAGATAGTCGGGCACCTGCGCGGACAGGTGCGCCTCCTGGACGATCACGCCCACCTCGGCGTCGAGCTCCAGCGGGTAGTGGGTGCGGATCTCGGCGCCGAACCGGTCCTTGAGCGGGGTGATGATGCGGCCCCGGTTGGTGTAGTCCTCGGGGTTGGCGCTGGCGACCACCAGCACGTCCAGCGGCAGGCGCAGCGTGTAGCCGCGGACCTGGATGTCGCGCTCCTCCATGACGTTGAGCATGGATACCTGGATGCGCTCGGCCAGGTCGGGCAGCTCGTTGACCGCGACGATGCCGCGGTGTGCGCGCGGGATCAGCCCGTAGGCGATGGTCTCCGGGTCACCGAGGCTGCGGCCCTCGGCGACCTTGATCGGGTCGATGTCGCCGACCAGGTCGGCGACGCTGGTGTCGGGTGTGGCCAGCTTCTCGGTGTAGCGCTCGCTGCGGTGCTTCCAGGCCACCGGCAGGTCGTCGCCCAGGGTCGCGGCCCGCCGGATCGACTCGGGCGTGATCGGCCGGTAGGGGTGTTCGCCCAGCTCGGCGCCGTCGATGACGGGTGTCCACTCGTCGAGGAGCCCGACCAGCGCCCGCAGCAGCCGGGTCTTGCCCTGGCCGCGTTCGCCCAGCAGCACGAAGTCGTGACCGGCGATCAGCGCGCGCTCCAGCTGGGGCAGTACGGTGTCGTCGAAGCCCAGGATTCCGGGCCAGACCTCGTCCCCCTCAGCCAGCGCGGTCAGCAGGTTTTCGCGGATTTCCTGTTTGACTCCCCGCTCGCGGTGGCCGGCGGCGCGCAGTTCGCCGACCGTGCGGGGCATGTTGCTCGGTGATGGCACCACTCCACGCTACGCGTAAGGCGCAATGGCCACCCGCTAAGCGGTCTAGTGCGCGAAGTGACGGGCCCCGGTGAGGTACAGGGTGATGCCGGCGTTGGCCGCCGCCGCGGTGACCTCGTCGTCGCGCACGGATCCGCCCGGGTGCACCACCGCCTTCACTCCCGCGGCCGTCAGCGTCTCGAGGCCGTCGGGGAACGGGAAGAACGCGTCCGAAGCCGCGACGGCGCCGCGCACCCGGTCGCCACCGCGTTCGACGGCCAGCCGGGCCGCGTCGACGCGGTTGACCTGCCCCATGCCGACGCCGATGGTGGCGCCGTCGGCGGCGATCACGATCGCGTTGGACTTGACCGCGCGGCAGGCCCGCCACGCAAACACCAGGTCGGTCAAGGTGTTCGGGTCGGCCGGTGACCCGGTCGCGAGGGTCCAGTTGACCGGGTTGTCGCCGTGCGCGTCGAGCTGGTCGCGCTGTTGCACCAGCAGTCCCCCGCTGACCGGTCGCAGCTCGGTGCCCCCGGCCAGCGGTTCGGAGGCCACCAGCACGCGGATGTTCTTCTTGCGCGTCAATGCGTCGACCGCGTCCGGCGCGTAGGCCGGCGCCACGATGACCTCGGTGAAGATGGTGCTGACGTATTCCGCCATCTCGACGCTGACCTCGGTGTTCGACGCGATCACGCCGCCGAAGGCGCTGAGCGGATCACACTCGTGGGCTTTGCGGTGCGCGTCGGCGACCGACACCGACGAGATCGCGATCCCACACGGGTTGGCGTGCTTGATGATTGCCACGCACGTCTCTTCGTGGTCGAACGCGGCCCGCCACGCCGCGTCGGCGTCGGTGAAGTTGTTGTAGGACATCTCTTTTCCGTGCAGCTGCTCGGCCTGGGCCAGGCCCGGCCAGGCGCCGGGGTCGCTGTAGAGCGCCGCCTGCTGGTGCGGGTTCTCGCCGTAGCGGAGCATCGCGGTGCGCCGCCAGCTGCCGGCGAGCCACTGCGGGAACGCCGTGGGCGGATGCTCGGGCGCCAGCGTCGACTCCATCCAGCCGGCCACGGCGATGTCGTAGTCCGCGGTGTGCTGAAACGCCAGCGACGCCAGCCTTTTGCGCTCGGCGAGGGTAAATCCGCCGTTGCGCACCGCCGCGAGGACGCCGTCATACCCGAGCGGGTCGACGACGACGGCCACGCTGGGATGGTTCTTGGCGGCTGCCCGGACCATCGAGGGCCCGCCGATGTCGATCTGCTCGACGCATTCGTCGATGCCCGCGCCGGAATCGACGGTCTCGCTGAACGGATACAGGTTGACGACGACCAGTTCGAACGCCGCGATGCCGAGCTCCTCGAGCGCCGCGGCGTGCTCGGGCTTGCGCAGGTCGGCCAGCAGCCCGGCGTGCACCCGCGGGTGGAGCGTCTTGACCCGCCCGTCGAGCACCTCGGGGAAGCCGGTCAGCTCCTCCACTGGCGTGACCGAAATTCCTTTGTCGGCAATGGTTTTCGCGGTGGAACCGGTGGAGACGATCTCCACGCCCGCCGCGCTCAGGCCCTCGGCGAGCTCGATCAGCCCCGTCTTGTCGTACACGCTGATCAACGCGCGGCGAATCGCCCTTCTTGACTCGTCGCTCATCCTATGGTCGCCTTTCGTCCGGTCCAGGTCACGCCGCGGGTTGCGATCGCGGCCACCACATCCACCAACAGTCGCCGCTCGATGACCTTGATGCGCTCATGCAGTGTCTCTTCGTTGTCGCCGTCGAGCACCGGAACGGGCTCCTGCGCCAATATCGGCCCGGTGTCCATGCCGGCGTCTACCAGGTGCACCGTACAGCCGGTGACCTTCACACCGTAAGCCAGCGCGTCGGGCACCGCATGCGCCCCGGCGAAGGCCGGCAGCAGCGCCGGATGGGTGTTGAGCGTTCGGCCGCAGAATCGTGAAAGAAACTGCGGCCCAAGTATTTTCATGAACCCCGCGGAGACGATGAGATCGGGCGAGTGCGCGGCCGTCGCCTCGGTGATGGCCGCGTCCCAGGCCGTGCGGTCCGGGTAGTCGCCAAGGCGGACCGTGAACGCCGGCAACGACGCCGCCACCGCGACCTCGGTGGCCCGGCATTCGCGATCCACGCCGACCGCGACTATGCGCGCCGGATAGTCACCCGTGGCGGCTTCGATGAGCGAGCCCAGCAACGAACCGGTGCCGGACGCCAGCACCACCACCCGCGCCGGCGCGCTCGGGGGCACGTGAAGCGGTTGGGGCACAACGGGGAGCCTACTGGGAGGTATCGCCGCGCCGACTCTGCGTCCAGCGCTGTTTCGCTCGGCGTGTCGGCGCGCTCAGCGCAGTCTCGATCACTCCGGGGGCTTCTCGTCGTCCTTGTCGTCTGCGGGCTCGTCGGCCGGCCCCTCATCAAACTCGTCATCCGGCTCGTCGGCCGGCTCGTCGAATTGCTCCGCGAAGTCCGCCGGTCGCTCGGCCGCCGCGGGCGGGCTCTTGCGGCGCCGGAGCCGGATGGGCCGGATCCCGCCGGCCATCACCACGGTTATCCAGCCCACCACCGCGAACCAGAAGAACACGCCGATCAGCAGGGCCCCCTGGTCGACGCCGACGTCACCGAAGTTGCCCAGCCGGCCGCTGCCGGCGTAAGCCAGCAATGACATCACCAACGCGCCGACGACCGATGCGACCAGCAGTTTGGCCAGCGCCGGCAGCACCGGCAGCGCGTGCCGGGCGCATTGTTGTCCCACCGCAACACCGGACGAGGCGCCCACGATGAGCAACGCGACCCAGACCGGACCCAGTGGCGGCGTGGGGGCCGCGGCCAGGATCGGCAGCGCGGGCATGTCACCGCCGAACACGGTGAACGGACTGAACGTCGCGAAACCGAGGTGCGCCGAAGACCCGA
Organism: Mycobacterium sp. E2327; assembly: GCF_001672675.1. Lineage (NCBI taxonomy): Bacteria > Bacillati > Actinomycetota > Actinomycetes > Mycobacteriales > Mycobacteriaceae > Mycobacterium > Mycobacterium sp. E2327. The sequence continues at coordinate 38,031 of NZ_LZKE01000098.1, read as the reverse complement.
CCGCAATCGCCGACGTGCCGACGATGACGTTCGGTGCGTACAGCACCGACAGCACCGTGAGGCTGAACTCTCCGAATATCGAATCGGTGATCCCGTAGAGCTCTTGCATCGTCGACCAGTGCACTACCAGCGAGCCCGCGGTCACCAGGCCGGAAAGCCCGAGCAGCGCCAGCACGCCGGCCACCGCCGCGCGAAGCGAATCACCGAGCCAGTTGGGCAGCGGCGATGCCGCCAGCGCGCGCCGGCCCACCCGCGACCACACCCCGATCCCGGCGCCGATGGCGTGCACCACCAGCACGCTGACGAACGCCCGCAGGGCGCTGGGCGTCTGCAGCTCGGTGATCACCGACGACGCGTCGTGGATGACCGCGAGCGCGATCGCCGCCATCAGGAGCGGCCCACCCAGCGCGGAGGCGATCACCCACCGGACCACCAGCCATGACGAGGAGGGAGATGTCGCCCGTGCGCTGGTGCGCGCGGTACCCCACACCATCAACAGGACCGGCAGCAACGGCAGGACGCCCAGCTCGCGGCCACCGATCGAGATCGGCACCTGGTGCACCCCGAGCCACATGCTGGCGATGGCGCCGGGCGCACCCGTCATGTCGCTGTTGGCGATCAGCAACTGCAGCAACGTGACCGCGGCGATGATGCCCAACGCCACCACGGCCGGCGCGAACGCCACCCGGACAAGGTCGCGCGCCTGGCGAGCGCCTGCCGCCCGGTTGTCCGCGCTTTCCGACACCCTTGTCACTCTTGGCGCACGTGCCCGACTACGCGCGAGAGCGCACGTTTAGGCCGGTGCCGGCGGCCCGGACGACGGCGACTGCTGCTCCTGGCCGCCGGTGTGGCTGGATTGCTCGGCCGGGGCCGAAGCCGCCTGCGACTCGTTGGACGACGGAGGCGGGCTGAAGCTGGGAAAACCGGTGGGTGGCGTCGACGGTCCCTGCTGATGCTGCGCGGTCGGCTGCTGACCCGACTGCGGCGAGGCCTGTGCACCGAAGCCGCCGGTCGACGTGGGGATCGCCTGCTGGGTCACGTCCTGGCTGGACGGATAGCCCCCGTACTGGGCGCCGTACCCGGACGGGCGCGGCGGCTCCTGCTGTCCCGCGTGCTGCTGGCCGTAGTAGGACGGTTGCTGTCCGTACTGCCCGTACTGGCCGTATTGCCCGTACTGGCCATACTGCGCGTACGGGTCGTACTTGGGCCGCGGGGCCGGTGCGGTGATGACGCCGGCGTCCAGCAGTAACGCACCGATGGCGGCGATCGCCTGCAAAATGCTGCATGCCACCAGAGGCCACATCGCCCAGCCGATCGCGAAGCCGGCGGGCGTGTTGACGGTCTCGGTGATGGCCAGCAGCGCACCCAGCGTCGCAATCACCGCGACGATTCCCACGTAGCTCTTGGCCTTGGGCAGCAAGCTGATTGCGGCCAGCAGGGAAGCCAGCACCGCGACGATCACCGCGGTGCCGGCATCGCCGGCGCGTCCACCGCCCGGGCCCAGGTCGGCGCCGATGGTGAACGTCGGGCCGAAGTTCAGCAGGTACACCGCGATGCCGAGCACCACGACTGCGATGTTCAGTATCCGCGGAAGCTTGCTTTCGCCGTCGTCGGTCTTGGCGAACGACGGCGTGCTGCCCGCGTAGGACCCGCTTGGCTGCTGGGGTTGATATCCGGGGCTACCGGGCGAGTAGGTCATGACTCCTCCTGTTGCTTCCCGTGGTCTTGAAGTGTCTCGGCGGTGTCACATTCAAGCGCGACGCGGTGCCGCTGGGCGCGCCGCTTCGAAACACCTTCCCCATGTCGCGTAGCGGCGCGATCGATCACCCACGCTAGCGCACGTCCGGACGGACGCGCCGGGACGCCGCGCCCCGGTAGCTTGCCCCGCATCGGTAGAACACGTTCTAATCCTGTGCATGGATTACGGGCTCGTGCTTTTCACCAGCGATCGTGGCATCACCCCGGCGGCCGCCGCCAAGCTTGCCGACGACAACGGCTTCCACACCTTTTACGTGCCGGAACACACGCATATCCCGGTCAAGCGTGAGGCGGCCCATCCCACGACGGGCGACGCGTCGCTGCCGGACGACCGCTACATGCGCACGCTAGACCCGTGGGTGAGCCTGGGCGCGGCATGCGCCGTCACCTCCCGGGTGCGGCTCTCGACCGCCGTCGCACTGCCCGTCGAGCACGACCCGATCACGCTGGCGAAAAGCATTGCCACCCTTGACCATCTGTCGGGGGGTCGCGTCAGCCTCGGCGTCGGGTTCGGGTGGAACACCGACGAGCTCGCCGATCACGGGGTGCCGGCCGGCCGGCGCCGCACCATGTTGCGCGAGTACATCGAGGCGATGCGTGCGTTGTGGACGGAAGAAGAGGCCGCCTACGACGGCGAATTCGTCAAGTTCGGTCCCAGCTGGGCGTGGCCGAAGCCGGCGCAGCCGCACATTCCGGTGTTGGTGGGCGCGGCCGGCAATGAGAAGAACTTCAAGTGGATCGCGCGCAGCGCCGACGGCTGGATCACCACGCCGCGCGACTTCGACATCGACGAGCCGGTCAAGCTGCTGCAGGACACCTGGGCCGCCGCGGGGCGCGACGGCGCTCCGCAGATCGTCGCGCTGGACTTCAAGCCGATCCCCGAGAAGCTGGCGCGCTGGGCCGAGCTGGGGGTGACCGAGGTGCTGTTCGGTTTGCCGGACCGCCCCGAAGACGAGATCGCCGCCTATGTGGAGCGGTTGGCCGGCAAGCTGGCCGCTCTCGTCTAGCGCCAGCAGACGCAGAATCGCACAAATCCGCGCAGCGGCGTGCGATTCTGCGTCTGCTCGCCGAAGAGCTCTACAGGCTCTTGAGGATCTCCCGGGCCAGCGCCGCGGTCTCCGACGGGGTCTTGCCGACCTTGACGCCCGCGGCCTCCAGGGCCTCCTTCTTGGCGGCCGCGGTGCCCGACGAGCCGGACACGATGGCGCCGGCGTGGCCCATCGTCTTGCCCTCCGGCGCGGTGAATCCCGCGACGTAGCCGACGACCGGCTTGGAGACGTGGGCCTTGATGTAGTCGGCCGCGCGCTCCTCGGCGTCGCCGCCGATCTCACCGATCATCACTATGACCTTGGTGTCGGGGTCCTTTTCGAACGCCTCGATGGCGTCGATGTGGGTGGTGCCGATCACCGGGTCCCCGCCGATGCCGATGGACGTCGAGAACCCGAAATCACGCAGCTCGTACATCATTTGGTAGGTCAGCGTGCCGGACTTGGACACCAGCCCGACGGGGCCCGAACCGGTGATGTTGGCCGGGGTGATGCCCACCAGCGCCTCGCCCGGCGTGATGATGCCGGGGCAGTTCGGCCCGATGATGCGCGTCTTGCTGCCCTTTTCCACGTTGTAGGCCCACGCAAAGGCCGTGTCCTGCACCGGGATTCCCTCGGTGATGACGACCAGCAGCGGGATCTCGGCGTCGATGGCCTCGATGATGGCGTCCTTGGCGAATTTCGGCGGCACGAAGATGATCGACACGTCCGCGCCGGTCTTTTCCATCGCCTCCGTGACGCTGCCGAACACCGGCAACTTGGTGATCCGGCCGCCCTTGTCCTCCTGTGTGACGGTGGTGCCCGCCTTGCGCGCGTTGACACCGCCCACAATCTGGGTGCCCGCCTTGAGCATTCGGGCGGTGTGCACGGTGGCCTCGCTGCCGGTGATGCCCTGGACGATGACCTTGTTGTTCTTGTTCAGGAAGATCGACATGGTTCCAAGTCCTCTCAGGCGCTCGCCAGCTCGGCGGCCTTGTCGGCGGCCTCGTCCATCGTGGCCACCAGCGTCACCAGCGGGTGGTTGGCCTCGGTCAGGATGCGACGGCCCTCGTCGACGTTGTTGCCGTCGAGACGCACCACCAGCGGCTTGTTGGCCTCGCCGCCGAGAATCTCCAGGGCCTTGACGATGCCGGTGGCCACCGCGTCGCACGACGTGATGCCACCGAAGACGTTGACGAACACGCTCTTGACCTGTTGGTCGCCCAGGACCACGTCCAATCCGGCGGCCATCACCTCCGCCGAGGCGCCGCCGCCGATGTCGAGGAAGTTCGCCGGCTTGACGCCCCCGTGCTTCTCCCCGGCGTACGCGACGACGTCGAGGGTCGACATCACCAGGCCCGCGCCGTTGCCGATGATGCCGACCTGGCCGTCGAGCTTGACGTAGTTGAGGTGGTGTTCCTTGGCCTTGAGCTCCAGCGGGTCGGTGGCCTCGCGGTCCTCGAACTCGGTGTGGTCCGGGTGGCGGAAGTCGGCGTTGGCGTCCAGGGTGACCTTGCCGTCCAGCGCCAGGATCCGGTCGTCCGGCGTGCGCACCAGCGGGTTGACCTCCACCAGGGTCGCGTCCTCGGCGACGAAAAGCTCCCACAGCTTGGAGATGGTGATCGCGGCGGCGTCGAGCACCTCGGCCGGCAGGTGGCCCTGCTCGGCGATGGACCGCGCGGTCGCCACATCGACACCCTTGACGGCGCTCACCGGCACCTTGGCCAGGCGGTCGGGCTTCGTGGCGGCCACCTCCTCGATCTCCATGCCGCCCTCGACCGAGCACATCGCCAGGTAGGTGCGGTTGGCGCGGTCGAGCAGGAAGGAGATGTAGTACTCCTCGGCGATGTCGCTGGCCTCGGCGACCAGCAGCTTCTTCACGATGTGGCCCTTGATGTCCAGGCCGAGGATGTTCTTGGCGTGTTCGTACGCGTCTTCCGCGGTGGCGGCGTACTTGACACCGCCCGCCTTGCCGCGACCGCCGATCTTGACCTGCGCCTTGACCATCACCGGGCGACCGATCTCCTCCGCGATGGCCCGGGCGCCGTCGGCGGTGTCGGTCACTCGCCCGGGCGTGCTCGGTACGTTGTGCTTGGCGAACAATTCTTTGGCTTGATACTCGAAAAGGTCCATGGCCTCACTGTCTTCGGTCGGCTTGCTGCTAGGCCTATACGTTGGCGGCGGCGCCGGAATCGGCAACTCGCACGCTGGCACTGTATCCACCCGCCGAATTCCTGCTACCGTCGCGTCCACCGATGTGGCACAGCTCACGGCATACCGGCACGCCTCCAAAGTGATGCGAATCACAATATCGGTTGGCTTCTTAGCCCGAGGTTGCAAGGCCCGTCGGTTAGCGGATACCTTCCTAGGGTCCAGATAACGTTATGGTCACGATACGAGGACAATTCAGCTTGTCGCAGCACCGTTTAGCCCGTCATTCAGCCGTGTCAACCGGCGTCGTGAGGGTCGGTCGCGCAGCCGGCGGCCGGTGGACGGAGACCCACCGAAACGAAGTCACCGAGATCCTTCCGCTCGACGGATTCGACTTCGACGACCTGGAATTCGCCGACGAGTCGGGTGATCTCAAAGACCTGGACTTCAGCAACGACTCAACCTTCGACAACGAGGCTCAGGTGCTGCTGGCGCCCGAGCTCGACGACCTGCACGACGTCGACGACCTGGCCCCGCTGTTGCTGGCCGCGCCCGCCGCCGTGCCGGTCCCGGCGCGATTTGCGCCCGACGCTCCCGGCATGGAAGAGCGTCGCCACAACCACTCGGACATCACGGACGTCATTCCGGTAATCCGGCGCGCCGGGCAACACCGCAAGCAGCCGACCAGCGCGGCCAGGGGCCGCCTGCTGATCTCCGCGATGGCGGCCGGCGCGGCCGCCGCGGCGGCCCACACGGCGACCAGCCACGCCGACACCCCCAAGACGGAGGCCGTGCTCACGGCCAACGCCTCGGCGCTCGACGGCGGGACGGGGCCGAACACCATCCGCGGCGCCCAGGTGATCGCGGTCGCGCCGGCGGCGAATGCCGCGGTGCACAACGAGGAATTCGCCCGGGGCGTGGCGTTCGCCAACGATCGCGCGCAGCGCGAGGCACGGTTGCAGCAACCGCTCTACGTGATGCCGACCAAGGGAATCTTCACCTCGAACTTCGGCTACCGCTGGGGTGTGCTGCACGCCGGCATCGACCTGGCCAACTCGATCGGCACACCGATCTATGCGGTGTCGGACGGCGTCGTCATCGACTCCGGGCCGGCCGCCGGCTACGGGGCGTTGGTCAAGCTCCGCCACGCCGACGGCACGGTCACGCTGTACGGCCACGTCAACACGACGCTGGTCAGCGTCGGTCAGCGCGTCATGGCCGGCGACCAGATCGCGACCATGGGCAACCGGGGTAATTCCACCGGACCGCACCTGCACTTCGAGGTGCTGCAGGGCGGCACGGAGCGGATCGACCCCGTGCCGTGGCTCGCAAAGCGGGGACTTAACGTCGGCAATTACGCTGGCTGAGGTGACTTCGCCGAACGACCCGCCTGCCCCAGCACCCGAGACCGCGACACCCCCCTCGGAATCGCAGACTCGGATCATTCGCCGGGCACCGACCGGGCCGATGCCCGTTGTGCCGGAGTCGCCGACCACGCAGATCCCCCCGTACCAGGCGACTCCCGCCCGGCCCCGGGTTCTGCCGGGCCCCGAACCGAGCGGCCGGACGGCCGTCGCCGCCGCCGCGGTCAGCATCGTCAGCGGCTGGGCCACGTCCGTGGTGGCCACCGACCTGATCGCGGGCTGGTGGCGAACCGACCGCCTGTTCTGCATCGCGGTCGCGTTTCTGGCGCTGGTGTTCGCGATTACCACGGTTTCGGGCGTGATCTTGTTGCTGCAGCATCGGCCGGTGGGGCGCTACCTCATCGCGGCCGGGGCGGTGGTCGCGGTGCTGACCTACGGGGGCGTGTTCATCGCGGGCGCGCGGGTGGCGTGGATCGTCTACACCCTGTGGCTGCTGCCGGTCGCCAGCGTGGTGCTGGCGTTTCACCCGCAGACGAAACGCTGGCTGCAGTCCTAAAGCTTGCTGACCGGGGCGTGGTTGTGCATCAGCTTCACCCTCCCCGCGCTGCCGAAATCGATCAGTGACATGGCCGATTCGCCGACGCCGGAGACCTCCTCGACCCGGCCGAGCCCGTACTTGTCGTGGGTCACCCGATCGCCGGGTTGCAGCACCAGCGGCGGGCGTTTGTTTGCGCCCGAGCGGGTCGGCGACGGCCGCGGCGCGCCGAACCGTCCGGCGCCGCTCACCGGGGCACTGAACGACGGCGCGGGTGCGCTGCGCCGCCAGTCGATCAGCTCCTGCGGAATCTCACGCAGGAAGCGCGATTCCGGGTTGAGCATCGGCTGGCCCCACGAGGACCGGACGATGGCCCTGCTCACATAGAGCCGCTGACGCGCCCGGGTGATGCCGACGTAGGCCAGCCGCCGCTCCTCGGAAAGCTCGGTCGGATCGTCCAGCGACCGCATGTGGGGGAACATCCCGTCCTCCCAGCCGGTGACGAACACCACCGGGAACTCCAGACCCTTCGCCGTGTGCAGGGTCATGAGCGTGACGACCCCGGCGCCGTGCTCAGGGATGTCGTCGGCGTCGGCGACCAGCGAGACGCGCTCCAGAAACGCCGCCAGCACACCGGTGTCCGGCACGTCTTCGTCCTCCGGCGCCGACTCGTCCAGCGCGGCCGCGTTCGCCAGATCGGCGCTGAATTCGTGTGCGACGCTGACCAATTCGTTAAGGTTATCCAGCCGGGCCAGCTCCTGCGGGTCGGTGGAGGACTCCAGCTCGTGGCGGTATCCGGAGCGTTCGAGCACCAGCTCGACCAGGTCGCCGAGGTCGTCGTCGAGGTGGCCCCTCAGGTCGTCCAGCAGCTCGACGAAACCCGCGATCGCCTTTTCCGCGCGCGTGTTCAGCATCGGCACTTTGCCCTCGGCCGCGGCCACCAGCACGTCGGCGAAGCTGGCGCCGGTGTTCTCGGCGTACACCGTCACGCACGCCTCGGCGCGATCCCCGATCCCCCGGCGCGGCGTGTTGAGGATGCGCCGCATGCTCACCGCGTCACCGGGGTTGTCCAGCACCCGCAGGTAGGCGACGATGTCGCGGATCTCCTTGCGTTCGTAAAACCGCACTCCCCCAACGACTTTGTACGGGATCCCGGCGCGGATGAAGACCTCCTCCAACGACCGCGACGAGTTGTTGGTGCGATAGAACACCGCTACATCGTTGTAGGTGATCTCGCCGCGCTCGGCGAGCGCGTCGATCTCCTCGGCCACAAACCTCGCCTCGTCGTGCTCGTTGTCGGCGACGTAGCCGACGATCAGCTCGCCGGCGCCGGCGTCGGTCCACAGCCGCTTCTCGCGGCGCCCGGAGTTGCGGGCGATCACCGAGTTGGCGGCCGACAGGATGTTCTGCGTGGAGCGGTAATTCTGTTCCAGCAGAATGGTTCTCGCGTCGGGGTAGTCGCGCTCGAAGTCCTCGATGTTGCGGATGGTGGCGCCGCGGAACGCATAGATCGACTGGTCGGCATCGCCGACCACGCACAGCTCGCCGGGCGGCACGTCGTCGACGGTCTCGGTGCCGACCAATTCCCGGACCAGCACGTACTGAGCGTGGTTGGTGTCCTGGTATTCGTCGACCAGCACGTGCCGGAACCGCCGCCGGTAGTACTGCGCGATTTCGGGGAACGTCTGCAGCACCGCGACGGTCTCCCCGATCAGGTCGTCGAAGTCCAAGGCGTTGGCCGCGCGCAGCCGCCGCTGGTATTCGCCGTACACCGAGGCCACCGTGCGGCTCAGCTCGTCGGAATCGTCGGTCAGGTTGGTGACGGCCTCGTCCGGATAGATCAGCTCGTTCTTCAGGTTGGAGATGGCGTTGGCCAGCAGCCGCGGCGAGTAGCGCTTGATGTCGAGCCCCATGTCGCGGCCGATCATCTGCAGCAGGCGCCGCGAGTCGTCGGCGTCGTAAATGGAGAAGTTGGAGTTGAGGCCCTTGATCAGCGACGCCTGGTTGCGCAGGATGCGCACGCAGGTCGAGTGGAACGTCGACACCCACATCGCGCGGGCCCGGGGGCCCACCAGCCGCACCACCCGATCGCGCATCTCCGCGGCGGCTTTGTTGGTGAAGGTGATCGCCAGGATCTGGCCGACGCCGACACCCCGCGCCGCGATCAGGTAGGCGATGCGCCGGGTCAGAACGGCCGTCTTGCCCGAGCCCGCGCCCGCCACGATCAGCAGGGGCGAACCCTCGTGCACCACCGCCTGACGTTGTTGCGGGTTGAGCCCGTCGAGCAGCTGCTCTGCTTCAGGGGCGGACTTGGCATCAGTACTACTGGTCGCGTGCACACTCATGTCGGTCCAAATTTACCGCCGCCCACCGACGACCTCGCTGGCCAGGGCCTCCGGCGCGGCGCGACCAGCGGTGCCGGACTCCCCGGCCGTTAACTGATAACCACTAACAGGTCGCCACCCTCGACTTGTGCGGTGTGAGACACCGCTACCCGGGCGACCTTGCCCGCCTTCGGAGTAGTAACGGCAGCCTCCATCTTCATCGCTTCGATCGTCGCAATCGTCTGTCCCATAGCGACTTCCTCATCAATGGCCACAGTCACGGTGACGACCCCGGCAAATGGAGCCGCGACGTGATCCGGATTGTTACGGTCAGCCTTCTCAGCATTCGGCACATCGGCGGCGACGCTGCGGTCACGCACCACGACCGGACGCAACTGCCCGTTCAGGATGCACATCACTGTCCGCATGCCGCGTTCGTCGGCATCGGAAATCGCCTCTAGACCGATGAGCAACTCCACACCGCGCTCCAGCTCGACACGGTGCTCGTCCCCCTGCCGAAGTCCATAGAAGAACTGATTGGCGCTCAGCCGGGAGGTGTCGCCGTATTGCTCACGATGGTCTTCGAATTCTTTGGTCGGCCCGGGGAACAGCAGCCGATTCAGCGTTGCCTGGCGGTCGACACCCCTTGCGGCCAACGCCTTTTCATCCTCGGCTGACAGCTGTTGCTCCGCCTTCGCCGGACCGCGCCCCTGTAACGCCTTGGTGCGTAAAGGCTCGGGCCAACCGCCGGGCGGGTCACCAAGCTCCCCACGTAGGAAACCGATGACCGAGTCCGGGATGTCGTAACGCGCCGGGTCATCGGCGAAATCCTGCGCGCTGACGCCCGCGCCGACGAGCGCCAACGCCAAGTCCCCGACCACCTTGCTCGACGGGGTTACCTTGACCAGATGCCCGAGGATGGCATCGGCCCCGGCGTAGGCGTCTTCGATCTCCTCGAACCGGTCACCGAAACCCAGCGCGATCGCCTGCTGACGCAGGTTAGACAATTGCCCACCCGGGATCTCATGGCGGTACACCCGCCCTGTCGGGGCCGGCAGCCCGGACTCGAACGGCGCGTACACCTTGCGCAACGCCTCCCAGAACGGCTCTAGATCGCACACGGAGGTCAGGGACAGGCCGGTGTCGTATTCGGTATGCGCTGCGGCGGCCACGATGGAGGACAGTGCCGGCTGGCTGGTGGTCCCGGCCATCGGGGCTGCTGCGCCGTCGACGGCATCGGCTCCGGCGCGCCAGGCCGCCGCATAGGTCGCCAGTTGCCCACCGGGGGTGTCGTGCGTATGTACGTGCAGCGGCAGGTCGAACCGCGCCTTGAGCGCAGAAACCAGTGTGGTCGCGGCGGGGGCGCGTAACAGCCCGGCCATGTCCTTGATCGCCAGCACGTGTGCGCCCGCCGTCACAATCTGTTCGGCCAGCTTCAGGTAATAGTCCAGGGTGTAAAGCTTTTCGGCCGGATCGCTGAGATCGCCCGTGTAGGACATCGCCACCTCGGCTACGGCGGTACCGGTCTCGCGAACCGCGTCGATCGCGGGGCGCATCGAGTCGACGTTGTTCAGCGCGTCGAAGATCCGAAAGATGTCGATGCCGGTCGCCGTCGCCTCGTCGACGAATGCCGTCGTGACGATCTCGGGATAGGGCGTGTAGCCAACGGTGTTGCGCCCGCGCAGCAGCATTTGCAGGCAGATGTTGGGCATCGCTTCACGCAAGGCCGCCAGCCGCTCCCACGGGTCCTCCTTCAAAAAGCGCAGCGCGACGTCGTATGTCGCCCCGCCCCAGCATTCGACCGACAGCAGCTGGGGCGTCATCCGGGCGATGTATGGCGCCACCATGACCAGTCCGCTGGTGCGCACCCTCGTAGCCAGCAGGGACTGGTGCGCGTCGCGGAACGTGGTATCCGTGACACGGACGCCCGGCGACTGGCGTAGCCACCCCGCGAACCGCTCCGGCCCAAGTTCGGTCAGGCGCTGCTTGGATCCTGCCGGCGGATCCGCCGACAGGTCTATGTCAGGGAGCTTGTCGTTCGGGTACACAGCCGAGGGGCGTTCACCGTGCGGCTTGTTGACCGTTACGTCGGCCAGGTACGTGAGGATCTTGGTGCCGCGGTCCGCCGAACTGCGCGCCGTGAGCAGCTGTGGATGCTGCTCGATGAACGACGTCGTGATGCGGCCGGCCTGGAAATCCGCGTCGTCCAGAACCGATTGCAGGAAGGGAATGTTCGTCGACACGCCGCGGATGCGGAACTCCGCAACCGCGCGCCGCGCACGCCGCACGGCCGTGGAAAAATCCCGGCCCCGACAGGTCAGTTTGATCAGCATCGAATCGAAGTGCGCGCTGATCTCCGCCCCCAGCGTCGTTCCGCCATCCAACCGAATTCCCGCCCCACCCGGGGTGCGATAGGCGGTGATTCGACCCGTGTCCGGACGGAATCCGTTGGCCGGATCCTCGGTGGTGATGCGGCATTGCAGCGCCGCGCCGTGCGGGACGAGCGAATCCTGGCTCAAGCCAATCTGTTCCAGGGTCTGCCCCCCGGCAACCTGCAGCTGGGCCGACACCAGGTCGACGTCGGTGATCTCCTCGGTGACGGTGTGCTCGACCTGGATGCGCGGGTTCATCTCGATGAACACGTGGTTGCCGCGCTCGTCTAGCAAAAACTCGACCGTGCCTGCGCAGGTATAGCCGATACTTTGTGCGAACTTCACCGCGTCCGCGCAGATGCGCTCCCGCAATTCGGGATCCAGGTTTGGCGCCGGTGCGATTTCGATGACCTTCTGATGCCGGCGTTGGACGCTGCAATCCCGCTCGTAGAGGTGCATCACGTTGCCCCGGGTGTCGGCCAGGATCTGCACCTCGATGTGCCGCGGGTTGAGCACGGCCTGCTCGAGGAACACCGAGGCATCGCCGAAGGCGGACTCGGCCTCGCGGCTTGCCGCCTCGATTGCCTCGGGCAGCGCCGCCGCGTCGGTAACTCGGCGCATCCCGCGGCCGCCTCCGCCGGCCACCGCCTTGACGAACAGAGGGAAGGCCATGGACTCGGCCGCCGACACCAGCTCGTCCACTGATGTCGAGGGTGCAGAGGAGGCCAGCACCGGAAGACCCGCCGCCCTCGCCGCCGCAATAGCCCGCGACTTGTTGCCCGTCAGCTCGAGCACCTCAGCGCTCGGGCCGACGAACGTAATGCCGGCGGCCGCGCACGCCGCCGCCAAGTCTGGATTCTCCGAAAGGAATCCATACCCGGGGTAGATCGCGTCCGCTCCGCACGCCAGGGCGGTGGCGACGATCTCGTCAATCGACAAATAGGCCCGTACCGGGTGCCCCTCCTCGCCGATCTGATACGACTCGTCGGCTTTCAGCCGGTGCACAGAATTGCGGTCTTCGTACGGGTAGATCGCCACGGTGGCCATTTCCAGTTCGTAGGCCGCCCGAAAGGCGCGGATGGCGATCTCGCCCCTGTTCGCGACCAGTACTTTTGTGAGCACGGTTTTCACCATAGAGCGAGCGCCGTGAGCAGCGAACCGTCCCGGCGTGATCGGATGTCTGGGCTTCGCGACCGGAGCCGGAACGCAACTCAGCGCCGCCTTCGACGAGGTGTAGACAGGTGCGATGACGCCGGACTTCGGTCGCGAAGATCGTGGATAGCGGCCACCGAACCATGATCACTAAGACCCTTTTTGCGTGGTTACGGCCCTTAGTGGCACACTCGGTGAGTGCTCAACATGCAGCGCCGATTTTTTTATGGGTACCGGCCAGCGGTGCCCGTGGTGTAGCTGCTTTCGCAGAGCCCCGTGGTCCGCTTCCGGATTCGGGGCTCGTCTCTTTTGTGAGGCCCGATAACGGATGAGACCAGAACCCCCACATCAAGAGAATGCGGAGTTAGAGATGAACATCGACATGGTCGAGTCCCAAGAGGCCACCGACATTGACGCGTTGCGCCAGGAAATCGACCGACTGGACGCCGAGATCCTCGCCGCGGTGAAACGGCGGGCTGAAGTTTCGCAGGCGATCGGCAAGGTGCGGATGGCGTCAGGCGGGACCCGGCTGGTCCACAGCCGCGAGATGAAGGTCATCGAGCGCTACAGCGAGCTCGGACCCGACGGCAAGGACCTGGCGATGCTGTTGCTGAGGCTGGGCCGGGGCCGGCTCGGCCACTGAGGCTGTCACGCCTGGCTCCGCCCCGCCGGACCGCATTAGGGTCGAGTAATGACCTCCGTGCACACCATTCCCGACATCACCGCCACCCCGGCGTGGGACGCCCTGCGCAGGCATCACGAACAAATCGGCCAGACCCATCTGCGGCAGTTCTTCGACGAGGATCCCGATCGCGGGCGCGAGCTCACCGTGACCGTCGGCGACCTCTACATCGACTACAGCAAACACCGGGTCACCCGAGAGACGCTGGGGCTGCTGGTCGACCTGGCGCGCGCGGCTAATCTCGAGGAGCGCCGCGACCAGATGTTCTCCGGCGCACACATCAACACCTCCGAGGACCGGGCCGTGCTGCACATCGCGCTGCGGCTGCCGCGGGAGGCCGAGCTGGTCGTCGACGGCCAGAACGTCGTCGAGGACGTGCACGCCGTGCTGGACAAGATGGGCGACTTCACCGACCGGTTACGCAGCGGTGAATGGACCGGGGCCACCGGGAAAAAGATCAGTACCGTGGTCAACATCGGGATCGGCGGGTCGGACCTGGGCCCGGCCATGGTCTACCAGGCGCTGCGCCACTACGCGGACGCCGGAATCTCGGCTCGCTTCGTCTCCAACGTCGACCCCGCCGACCTGGTCGCCAACCTGGCCGACTTGGACCCCGCCACAACGCTTTTCATCGTTGCGTCGAAGACCTTCTCGACCCTGGAGACGCTGACCAACGCGACCGCCGCGCGCCGCTGGCTGACCGACGCGCTCGGCGACGCCGCGGTATCCAAGCATTTCGTGGCGGTCTCCACCAACAAGCGCCTGGTCGACGACTTCGGCATCAACACCGACAACATGTTCGGGTTCTGGGACTGGGTCGGCGGGCGCTATTCGGTCGATTCGGCGATCGGGTTGTCGGTGATGGCCGTCATCGGCAAGGAGGCGTTCGCCGATTTCCTGTCCGGATTCCACATCGTCGACCGGCATTTCCAGACCGCCCCGCTGGAGTCGAACGCGCCGGTGCTGCTCGGCCTGATCGGGCTGTGGTACTCCAACTTCATGGGCGCGCAATCGCGCGCGGTGCTGCCGTATTCGAACGACCTGGCCCGCTTCGCGGCCTACCTGCAACAGCTGACCATGGAATCCAACGGCAAGTCGACCCGCGCCGACGGCACGCCGGTCACCACCGACACCGGCGAAATCTTTTGGGGCGAACCGGGAACCAACGGCCAGCACGCGTTCTACCAGTTGCTGCACCAGGGCACCCGGCTGGTGCCGGCCGATTTCATCGGCTTCAGCCAGCCCACCGACGACCTGGCCACCGCCGACGGCACCGGCAGCATGCACGACCTGTTGATGAGCAACTTCTTCGCCCAGACTCAGGTGCTGGCGTTCGGCAAGACCGCCGAGGAGATCGCCGCCGAGGGCACCCCCGCCGACGTCGTGCCGCACAAGGTGATGCCCGGAAACCGGCCGTCCACTTCGATTTTGGCCGACCGGCTCACCCCGTCGGTGCTGGGCCAGCTGATCGCGCTCTACGAGCACCAGGTCTTCACCGAGGGGGTGATCTGGGGCATCGACTCGTTCGATCAGTGGGGTGTGGAGCTGGGCAAAACCCAGGCCAAGGCGCTGCTTCCGGTGATCACCGGCGACGCCTCACCCGCGCCGCAGACCGACAGCTCGACCGACGCGCTGGTCCGCCGCTACCGCACCGAGCGCGGACGCACGAGCTGACGTTTTCGGCGAGGGCGCGCAAATGCACGCCTTAGTCCGGCGTGTCGCGTACAGACACGCGCCCTCACCGCAGTGTTCTAGGCGAACACCTTCGTCAACGGGGGCGGTAGCACCCGCATAAGTTGCACCAGCGGGGCCCACGGCCACCACGGCACGACGGCGCGGCCGGGTTCGCGCTCGATCGCGTCGACCAACGCCTTGACGCCAGTTTCGTTGT
The DNA here is from genome assembly GCF_001672675.1 of Mycobacterium sp. E2327. NCBI lineage: Bacteria > Bacillati > Actinomycetota > Actinomycetes > Mycobacteriales > Mycobacteriaceae > Mycobacterium > Mycobacterium sp. E2327. Next base: position 22,777 of record NZ_LZKE01000098.1, on the reverse strand, counting down.
CGACCATGAACATTGTGCTCGCGGACTTGGCGGTCATCTCCGACTCGATGTAGCCCGGCTCGATCAGCGAAACCCTGATGGGGCCGCGGCGGTATTCGGCGCGCAGCGATTCGCCCAGTGAGCGCATCCCGGCTTTGCTTGCGGCGTAAGCGGCTTTGACGCCCGGCACCCCCTTGTTGCCGAGCACCGACGAGATGAGCACCAGATGGCCCTGCCCGCTTTTGGCGAACAATTCCAGCGCGGTCTCGATCTGCACCAGGGCGGCAACCAGGTTGGTCTCGAGGGTCGCCTTGTTCGCCCACGGCTTGCCCGAGCCCAGCTTGGCGCCCTTGCCGATGCCGGCGTTGACGACGATTCGGTCAACCCCGCCGAGCTCGTCGCTGATTTCGGCGAACACCTTCGGCACCTGCTCGTGGTCGTTGACATCCAGCGCGGCGACGGCGATCTTGATTCCCGGATACTGTTGCGTCAGTTCGGCTTTCAGCTCGTCGAGCCGGTCGGTGCGACGCGCGCACAGCCCGAGGTCGCGGCCCTTGGCGGCGAAGGAGCGCGCCATCCCGGCGCCCAGGCCGGAACTGGCACCGGTGATGAGGATTTTCTGACGAGTCACCCGGGCAGCATATCGAGCGTTGCCGGCGGCTACTTGAGCAGCCGCGACAAGCGGCGGTCGGCGAGCACCTTGCCGCCGGTTTGGCACGTCGGGCAGTACTGAAAAGACTTGTCCGCAAACGACACTTCGCGCACGGTGTCCCCGCACACCGGGCACGGCAGGCCGGTGCGGGCGTGCACGCGCAGGCCGGAGCGCTTCTCCCCCTTGAGCATGGCGGCGCCCTGGCCGACGGAGCGGCTCACCGCGTCCGTCAGCACCGAGATCATCGCGTCGTGCAGGGCGGTGAGCTGTTCGTCGGACAGCTTGCCCGCGGTGGCGAACGGAGAGATCTTCGCGACGTGCAGGATCTCGTCGCTGTAGGCGTTGCCGATGCCCGCGATCACCTTCTGGTCGGTGATGACCGTCTTGATCCGGCCGGTGTTGCCGGACAGCACCCCGGCCAGGTCCTCGGGGCTGAGCTCCAGCGCATCGGGGCCGAGGGCGGCGATGCCGGGCACCAGCTGCGGGTCGTCGACGAGCCACACCGCCAGCCGCTTCTGCGTGCCGGCCTCGGTGAGGTCGAAGCCGGGCGCCTCACCGGGCGTGCCCAGGTGCACGCGCATGGCGATCGGGCCCTTGCCGGGACGCAACGGAGCCGCGGCCAGCTTGTCGGACCACCGCAGCCACCCCGCGCGCGACAGATGGGCGATCAGGAACAACGGCCCGGCCTGCAGCCCCAGGTACTTGCCCCAGCGCTGGGCCCCGGTCACCGATTGACCGTGCAGAACGCTGATCGGCGGGTCGAAGGTCTTCAGCACCGAAAACGCAACGACGTCGACGCGGCCGATGGTCGATCCGACGGCGTGGCGGCGCAAATGGTCGACCAGCGCTTCGATTTCGGGTAGTTCGGGCACGCCCTTCAGTCTGCCGTTCTGAGCAAATAGGTGTCCATGATCCAGCCGTGCCGCGCGCGGGCGTCGGCTCGCAGCGCCGCGATGTGCGCCCCGACCTCGCCGACGGTGCCGGCCACCAGCAGCTCGTCGCCGGTGCCGAGGTAGGCGCCCCACCAGATCTTCGTGTCGGGCGGGCAGGTCTGAAACGAGCAGTCGGCGTCGAGCATGACCACCGCCGAGCCGGCCAACCCGTGCGCGCGCAGCTGCCTGCCGGTGGTGATCAGGACCGGCTCGCCGACCTCGTTGAGCGGGATGCGATGGCGAGCCGTCAGCGCCTGGACCGCGGTGATACCGGGAATGACGTCGTAACTGAACTCGAGCTCGGCGGCTTCGGCCTTGATGGCGTCGAGGATGCGCAGGGTGCTGTCGTACAGCGATGGGTCGCCCCAGGCCAGGAAGGCGCCGACGCCGTCGGGACCCAGCTCGGCGGAGATGGCGTCCGCCCACACCCGCGCCCGCGCGGCGTGCCAGTCCGCGACCGCGTCCCGATAGTCGGCCTCGGTCGAGCGCTTGGGATCGGGCAACTCCACGAAGCGATAGCCGGGCTGCCGGATGAACCGGGCACAGATCTCGCGTCGCAGGGCGACCAGATCGCTCTTCGTCTCCCCCTTGTCCATCGCGAAGAACACCTGAGTGTCGTTGAGCGCCTCGATGGCCTGAACGGTCACATAGCCCGGGTCCCCGGCGCCGATCCCGATGACGTGAATGTGCCGACCCACCACGCCAGTCAACCGAATCGAAACCTGGAAGGCCTAGTCGGCCCCTCAAGTACCCAGTACCATGGGTACCGCCTGCAGCACCCAACGAAGGGACGCCAGCTATGACTCGCGCCGAGACGATGCAGAGCGAAGCGATGAGGAGGAGCGGCGCTATGACCTCAGCGGTGAAGCCGGGTGGGCCGAGTCGTGAGGAGTTCTCGGACCGATTGCTGAAGGGCTCGGTCAAGAAGTCCTACGAGCCGGTGGTCGACGTCGACTGGGACGCGCCGCTGGACCCCGACAAGTTCTACCTGCCGCCGCGGCTGGTGTCGTTGTACAACACGCCGATGTGGGACGAGATGACGCGCGAGCAGCAGATCGACCTGTCCCGCCAGGAACTGGTCAACACGCTCTCGGCCGGGATCTGGTTCGAGAACATGCTCAACCAGTCGCTGCTGCGGACCATCTTGCACGAGGACCCCACCAGCTCCTCGACGCATTACAAGCTCACCGAGCTGGGTGACGAGACCCGGCACATGGTCATGTTCGGCAAGGCCATCGAGCGCATCGGCGCAAAGCCGGTACGGCCGAGGCTATTTCACCGGTGGATCATCAACGCGCTGCCGCTGGCATTCCAGCGCGGCTCGATGCTGTGGATTGCCGCGCTCATCGGCGAAGAGATCTTCGACTCGCTGCAACGGCAGATGATGGACGACCCCGAGCTGCAGCCAATCATCCAGCGCCTCATGCGAATTCACGTCACCGAAGAGGCCCGCCACATTCAGTTCGCCCGCGACGGCGCCCGCAAGCGCGCCGCGGAGATGCCGCGGCTCAACCGCTGGTTCATGGCCAACATCAACGGGCTGGGCGGATACTTCTTCAACTACTTGTTCAGCAACCCAATCCCGTACGCGCGGGTGGGCCTGGACGCGAAGCGGGCGCGAAAGACCGCGCGCACCAGCGCACACCGCCGCGAGATGCAGGTTGCCGGCTTCGCTCCACTGGCGGCGTTTCTGACCGAGGTGGGCCTGCTGGGCCCCATCGCGCGCCGCGGCTGGAAGCGCAGCAGATTCCTATGACCCAGTCGCCCGTGCGCTGCCATCGGGTGCTCGTCGTTGGGGCGGGAGACAGCGCACGGGCGGCCCTGCGGGCGGCCGGCATCACCGACGTCGCGACACTCGACTGCGACGTGCTCGAGTCAGGGTTCGACGACGCCACCGACACCTGGCTGCTGACGGCGGCCGGTGGCGAACCCGTGCGGGCCCGCGTCGTCGTCGCCGACCGACCGGCGCACATCCCGTGGTTACCGGACATCGCCGGACGCGACGGCTTCCTGGGCGAGTCGTTTCATGCGGCGCAGTGGCCGGCAGGTTTCGACCCGACCGGTAAGCGTGTCGCCGTCATCGGCGCCGATTCCACCGCCGGCCACCACATCCCGCGGCTGATGAAATCGGCGGCCTCGGTCACGGTCTTCGCGCACCCGCCGCGCCGGGTCGTCGACGAGCTGCCGCTGCCCGCCACCCGCGCCAAGCGTTGGCTGCGCCGCCGCATCCGGCCGGCCGCCGACGCGGCGCCGCGACCCACGCTGGTGAGATCGCCCGTCGTCGCCATCACCGCATCGCGCGTCCGAACCGCCGACGGCGTCGACCACGACGCCGATGCCATCATCTACGGGACCGGGTTCACCGCGCTCGACCCGACGTCGGGCACCACGCTGGTCGACGGCATGGAGCCCTACTTCGGGGTCGCCGTTCGCGGCTTGCCCAACTACTTCTTCGTCAGCGGGCCCGACACCGGCGCGCAGGCACGCTATGTCGCCGAGTGCATCACGCTGATGGAACGCACCGACAGCACCCGCATCGAAGTGCGCCGCAGCAGCCAGCGAGTGTTCAACGAGCGCGTCTATGTGCGACCGGCCCAGCCCCAGCCGGTGGCGTCGGCGTTCGAGTTGACGTCCGGCGCGGCCGGCGACGGTGCGACGTACGAGGGCGCGGCGACGCTGACGATCGCCGGATCCGACCACCCGGTGCGCGTGCGTCTCGCCGGCCACCTGGATCCGATCGACGGCCATTATCACTGGCAAGGCACGGTCTTCGGTTCCTCGGCGCTGCCCGACGAGTCGCTCAAGCAGGCACGCACCGCGACCCTGACGGTCGGCGAGCGCAGCGCGCCGGCCCGCATCATCGAGCGGACCCCGTGGGGCACGCACACGGTGGCCGGGGTCGGCGCTCCGCCGTACGCGCTGAGCTGACCGGTATTTCGAAGGTTTGCCGATCGTGACGTTCGGGTAACCGCGTTAGTCTCTTTTCATCTCACGTGTGCTGCGACGGATGGGCAGTTTTCGCCGCTGAGGGGGGCGGGTTCTCAAACAATTGCCGGGCGGGAATTCCAGGAGCGGGGGATATGGCAGCGGACCGGATCGGGAAATCGCATCCGCCGTCTTTCACGGTGGGAACGCGGGGGCCTAAATTGCTATTGAGACACGCGCACCCGGATAACACGGCTTGCCGGGGCTCGGTCGGCGAGGATAAAGCCCTGACCGGAAAGGGGTGGCTGCGGTGAGCGCGGTAGCTGAGTCACCGAGCTCGCTGGCCGTTGCGACGCGCACGGAGCAGTCGGTCGTCGTGCTCACGGTCGAGGGCGTGCTCGACGGCACCAGCTCCGCGGCGCTGCGCGACATCATCACAAAGGCGACGCTGGACGAGCCGTCCGCCGTCCTCGTCAACGTCTCCCGTCTACAGGTCCCCGAGGAATCGGTCTGGTCGAGCTTTATCGGCGTGCGCTGGCAGGCGCACACCCGACCCGACGTCCCGATCGTGCTGGTGTGCGCGGACCGCGCCGCCCGCGAGGCGATAACCCGGAGCGAGGTCGCCCGCTTCATGCCGGTGTACGCGACCGAGAAGTCCGCGATGAAGGCCCTCGACCGGCTCACCAGCCGCACCGTGCGCCACGCCGATGCCGAGCTGCCCGCCAACCTGACCAGTCTTCGCGAGTCGCGCCGGCTGGTCCGCGAGTGGCTGACCGCTTGGTCGCAGTCCGCGCTCATCCCGGTCGCGTTGGTGGTCGTCAACGTGTTCGTGGAGAACGTGCTCGAGCACACCGGAAGCGTGCCGATGATGCGGGTCGAGACCGACGGCGCGACGGCGACCATCGCGGTGTCCGACGCCAGTAGCACACCCGCCCTGCGGCTGCCGTCGCCGGACAAAGGCATCGACGTGTCCGGCCTGGCGATCGTCGACGCGTTGTCACGGGCCTGGGGCAGCACTCCGACAGCGTCGGGCAAGACCGTCTGGGCCGTCATCGGCCCCGAGAATCAGCTCTAGCGCCGACACCTTGTTCGGGGACCCGCGCGCGGGTAAAAGTAGAACACGTTCTAATCTCGTGTGACGGTCCCTCCAGGAAGGCGGATGACGTGCGGTTCACCTACGCAGAGGCGATGACGAACTTTCGCTACTACATCCCGCTGGCCAAGGCGGCCGAGGCCGCCGGCTACGATGCCATGACGATCGCCGACAGCATCGCCTATCCCTTCGAATCCGACTCGAAGTATCCGTACACCCCGGACGGCAACCGCGAATTCCTGGACGGCAAGGAGTTCATCGAGACCTTCGTGCTGACTTCCGCGTTGGGCGCGGTGACGTCGAAGCTGCGGTTCAACTTCTTCGTCCTCAAGCTGCCCATCCGGCCACCCGCGTTGGTGGCCAAACAAATCGGTTCACTGGCCGCGATGACCGACAACCGCGTGGGTTTCGGGGTCGGCACGAGCCCGTGGCCCGAGGACTACGAATTGCTGGGTGTTCCATTTGCCAAGCGCGGCAAGCGGATGGACGAATGCATCGAGATCATCCAAGGCCTCACCACCGGCGACTACTTCGAATTCCACGGCGAGTTCTACGACATCCCCAAGACCAAGATGACCCCGGCTCCGACCAAGCCGATCCCGATCCTGATCGGCGGGCACGCCGACGCCGCGCTGCGCCGCGCTGCACGCCTGGACGGCTGGATGCATGGCGGCGGCGATCCGGAGGAACTCGACGCGCTGCTCGCCAAGCTCAAGCAGTATCGCGAGGAAGCGGGCAAGACCGGCCCGTTCGAGATCCACGTCATCTCGGCCGACGCCTACACAGCGGACGGCATCAAGCGGCTCGAGGACAAGGGCGTCACGGATGTCATCGTCGGCTTCCGCATCCCTTACATCATGGGATCCGACACCGAGCCGCTGGACAACAAGATCCGCAACCTGGAGATGTTCGCCGAGAACGTCATCGCGAAACTCTAGCCCGTCACAGCGGATCCCACTTGGGGGCCCGCTTCTCCATGTGCGCCCTGGCCGCTTCGGCCGGATTGTTGGTGAAGCCGCTGAGGATCTGGGTGCGGTTCTCCAGCTCGATGGCGTGGCGCAGACTCGGCGCGTCCAGCGCCGCGTTGAGCCCAATCTTGGTCTGCCACACGCCATACGCGTTGTTCTCCGCGATGGATCGGGCCAGCTTGAGCGCGGCGGGCATCAGGTCGTCCGGCGCCACCACCTCGTGCACCAGCTTGATGCGATAGGCCTCGTTCGCGTCGATGATGCGGCCAGTCAGCATCAGCTCACGCGCGACCCCGGCGCCCACGATCTTGGGCAGCAGGTAGCTGGTGCCCATGTCCATCGACGAGAAGCCGGCCTTGATGAACACCGATCCGAACCGGGCGGTTTCGGACGCGACGCGGATGTCGCTGACGAGGGTGAAGGCAAGCCCGCCGCCGACGGCGACGCCGTTGACCGCGGCGATCACCGGAATGGGCAGCTCGTAGATCCGGGTGAACAGCTCGGCCAGGCGCACCTGCGAGTCGTAGTTGACCTTGAACGGCGGGCTCGTCGGCCTCGGCTTGGTCCAGGCCTCGCCGGTGCCGCTGAGATCGGCGCCGGCGCAGAAGCCCCGCCCGGCCCCGGTGATGATCGCGACCCGGTGCTCGCCCTCGCCGAGCGCGTCGAGGGCCGCGTCGACGCCGCCGATCAGCGCCCCGTCGATCGCGTTCAGGCGCTCCGGCCGGTTCAGGGTGATGCAGGCGATGTTGTCCTCGAGAGTTTCGAATTCCACTGCGGGCATAGGTGAACCGTAGGCGACGTGGGTGTTTACCGGTGCGGCATACCGTGGTTTTGCCGCCTATCGAAGGAGAGAGCATGGCACGAACCGAAGACGACACCTGGGACCTGGCCAGCAGCGTGGGCGCCACCGCCACCATGGTCGCCGCGGCGCGCGCGGCCGCCACCCGGAATTCGCAGCCCGTCGTCACCGACGAGTACGCCGAGCCGCTCGTCCGCGCCGTCGGCCTGGACGTGTTCACGAAGTTGGCCAGCGGTGAACTCGACGCCGACGACCTCGAGAAGGGCATCGGATTTCCCCGCATGGTCGACACGTTCGCCGCCCGCGCCCGGTTTTACGACGACTACTTCGCCGCGGCCGGCAAGGCCGGCCTGCGGCAGGTGGTGATCGTGGCGTCGGGGCTCGACGCCCGCTCGTATCGGCTTGCGTGGCCGGCCGGGACGACGGTCTACGAGATCGATCAGCCCGAGGTGATCGCGTTCAAGACCGCGACGCTGTCGGAGATCGGCGCGGCCCCCACAGCCGAGTTGCGCACCATCGGCATCGACCTGCGCGAGGATTGGCCGGCGGCGCTGCAGGAGGCCGGCTTCGACCCCGCACAACCCACGGCGTGGCTGGCCGAAGGGGTGCTCATCGGGTTTCTCCCGCCGGACGCCGAGGTTCGGCTGCTGGACGCGATCACCCCGCTGTCCAGCGAGGGCAGCCGCTTCGCCGCGGACTATGGTTCGCTCAACGACGCCTCGCGGGAGTCGGAGGAGCAGGCGCGGCGCACCACCGAGGGCTGGCGCCGGCACGGGCTCGACTTGGACATCGCCGCGCTGACCTACCCCGGCCAGCACACCGACGTCGCCGCACACCTGGGCGCCGACGGTTGGGCGACAACCACTTTCGCGCTCACCGACCTGTTCGCCGCGGCGGGCCTGCCGGAGCTGCTGGAGGCCGAGCACGGCCCGGCCGCCACCATCAACTTCGTGCGGGCGATCAAGGCCTAGCGGTCACGAAGTGCGCTTGGCGAGCCACTCGGCCTGCATCGCCAGGAGCGCCATCGCTTCCAGTTGTGGTGTGTCCGAGTCGAGTTCGCGGTAACGCTGATAGACGTTGACGACGACCCGCTCGGCGTCCAGCCAGGTCGCGTACTCGCCGAGGTCGATGGTGTCGGCGGCCTCGGCCCAGGACAAGCCCTTGCGGTACGCGGCCTCGGCCTGTTCGGCCACGTGCGCGAGATAGCCACGGACCGCGCGGATCCCGTCCGGATCGGTGACCGGGCCATGGCCCGGCACCACGATCGGGGCGTCGAGCGCGATCATCGCGTCGCACGCCGCGATCCAGTTGGCGATCGGGCCGGCCCACACGATCGGGGTGCACCCGATGAACAGCAGGTCGCCGCCGAACAACACCCCCGCGTCGGGCACGTGCACCACCGAGTCGGCGGCGGTGTGGGCGGGGCCCAGGTTCAGCAGGTCGATGCGGCGCCCACCGACCTCGACGGTGAGGTCGCGGTCGAACGTCTGGTCGGCGTTGCGCAGCTTGATGCCGCTGAAGTCGAAGTGCCCGAAGCGGTCTCGCACGTAGGGGGTCGCGACCGGGCCGAGGTTGGCGGTCTGCGCCATGGCCAGCATCTCGGGCGCCATCCCGTGCGCGATCTCGTCGGCGGTGCCCTGCGCGGCGAGGATGCGCACCGACGCGTCTAGCAGCTGGTTGCCGTGGGTGTGGTCGCCGTTGGAGTGGGTGATCAGGGCGTCGGTGATGGGCGCTGACGCCGTGACGGGCCGCATCGCGGTGAGCATTTCCCGGGTCAGCGCCAGGTCGAACAGCGTGTCGACGAGCAATGACGCGCCGTCGCCGGCGATGAGCCCGGCGTTGCTCCACCCGTAGCCGCCGTCCGGGAGCGTCCACGCCCACACCCGGTCGGCGACCTCGTGCAGGCCGCGGGTGTAGGGCACCTTGGCCGGGGCCGGGTTGACCCGGGCCGGTGCGGGCGCGGCGTCCGGGTTGCGCCGGGCGGCCAGCGGGTGCGGCGGGGCGCTGGCGCGCACGGTTTGCCGAGTCTCCCCCAAGCCCTGGACGCGCAGGGTGACGACGTCGCCGTCGTGCAGCCATCCCGGAAACGATTCCAGCGCAGCGGGATTGAGGTGCTCGACGAGCGTGCAGGTGGGCACGGTTCCGGAGCCGATGACGTCGCCGGGCGTGAGCGGCACGCCGCGCGACACGTAGGAGATGACCTCGCCGAAGGTCCAGTCCATCTGGCCGGTCGACCCCGAGCCGATCACGGAGTCGTTGACCAGCGCGGTCACTTGCAGGTCGAGCTTGCCGTCTCGCCGGTAAGGCTCGAGCTCGTCGGGCGTCACCAGGTAGGGGCCCAGCGTGACCCCGCTGTCCTTGCCCTTGCCCTGCCCGATCGCGAGCTGGCCCTCCCGCTGCTGTAGGTCTCGCGCGGACCAGTCGTTGAAGATGGTGTAGCCGATGATGGCGCGTTCGGCTTGCTCGACGGTCAGGTCCTTGCCGCTGACGCCGATGACGGCGGCGATTTCCAATTCGAAGTCCTGCCAAGCGCTTCCGGGTGCCGTCGGGGCATCCTCGTAGGGGCCCAAAACGGTGGTGGGGCAGGCGAAGTAGAACGCGGGGATGCGGTACCAGGTGTCGGCCAGCACCCGGCCGCCGCCCATCGCGGCCTGGCAGTTGCGCATGTGATCCAAGAAGCACAGGGAGTCCCGGATCGACGGCGGGCGCGGGATCGGCGCCAGCAACGTCACCTCGTCGAGGCGGGCCAGAGCCGACGGGGAACGCAACGCGTCCTCGCCGGCCTGGCGCAGCCCGTCGGCGCCGCGGCCGATCAAGTCGAGCAGCGTCACGCCCGCCGGCATCGCGTGGATCGTGTCGCCGGAGAGCACCCCGGCGCGTTCGCCGTCATTGCCTCGGAAGGTCAACCACTTCACTCCCGTACCACCTCACTTGGTTCCTTGTCCGGCCGCAGCCCGCGCCAACTAGATTGGCGCAACCGGTCATCCGGGGTCCATTCGCTGTAGCGCACCTCGCCGACGAGGACCGGTTCGACGAACGTCACCCCCTTGGCGTCCTGCCGGGGCAGCGGGGGGTGGAACGGGGATTGGTCGGTGTGCAACGGCGCCAACGTCTTCTTCAGGTTGGCCAGGTCGCGTTCGGTGAAGCCGGTGCCGACGCGTCCAGCGAAGCGCAGCCCGTCCGGGCCCGGAATTCCCATCAGTAGCGAGCCGATGCCGCTGGTGCGCCCGCCCTCGCCGGCCTTCCAGCCGCCGATGACGACTTCCTGGGTGTTCCAGTTCTTGTCCTTGATCCACGACGCCGAACGCCGGCCCGGCTGATAGGTGGAGTCACGCTTTTTCCCGACCACACCCTCCCAGCCGTACTTCAGCGAGTGCTCGAGCGCCTGGGCCCCGTCACCGAGCAGCAGGTCGGGGACGATCAGATTGCCCTCGGCGGCAAGGAATTCCAGCAGCTTTCGCCGGTCGGAGTAGCGCGCCCGCAGCAACGAGCGGCCGTCCAGGTAGAGCAGGTCGAACGCCCAGTACTCGACGCGGGAACCGCGACCCCGGTTTTGCATCGCGTGGAAGCTCGGCACCCCGTTCTCGTCCAGAATGACGGCCTCGCCGTCCAGTACCACGTGATGCTCGGACAGATCGGCTGCGAGGGAACGCAAATCGGGATATTCCTTGGTGACTTCGCGGCCGCGCCGGGACCGGATTCGCAAGTCGCCGTGATCGACCTCAACCAGGAGCCGATAGCCGTCCCATTTGCCCTCGAATGCCCACTGCCCGGCCTTAAGGGCGGCGACCGAACCCTCCGAGGCGAGCATCGGCGTGATCGTGTCGAACTCGAAGACCTTCTGGTCCTTCATCCGGTGCGCCAGCCATTGGTCGCCGTTGGTTTGAATCAGCGCGTAGCGCCCGGAGATTCGGTTGCCGTGCAGGTTGACGATGACCTCATCGTCCTGGAACTTCTCCGCCTCGTACGTGCCGGCATCCCAGATGACCACCTTGCCGGCGCCGTACTCGCCCTTGGGGATGTTTCCCTCGAACGTGCCGTATTCGAGGGGGTGGTCCTCGGTGTGCACCGCGAGGTGGTTGACCGACGGGGTGTCGGGGAGGTTCTTCGGCACCGCCCACGACACCAGGACGCCGTCGCGCTCGAGCCGGAAGTCGTAGTGCAGGCGCCGGGCGTGGTGCTCCTGGATGACGAACGAATTGCCCTGGCCGGTAACAGGTCTCGTCGACGGTACCGGTTCGGGGGTTTTCGACGCGTCCCGCATGCTGCGGTACTTGCTGAGCCGGTCGCTGACCGGTGCGTCGGCGTCGAGCGCCGCCAGCAGATCGCCGCCGCGGGCGACCCGGTCGAGCACCTCGTCGTAGCGCAGCTGGCCCACCGAGGGATCCTCGAGTTCTTCCCACGTGCGCGGTGCCGCGACGGTCGGATGTTCGCGCCCGCGCAGGGAGTACGGCGCGATGGTGGTCTTGGAGCCGTTGTTCTGGCTCCAGTCGAGGAAGACCTTGCCCGCCCGCAGGCTCTTCGTCATGGTCGAGGTGACCAGCTTGGGCATCGCCTTTTCCAGTTGCTGGGCAACGCGTTTGGCCAATACGGTGGCGCCCTTGCTGCTCACCGGGTTGTCCAGTGGCGCGTAGAGGTGCACCCCCTTGCTGCCGCTGGTGAGCGGGAAGGTGGTCAACCCGATGTCGGTCATCAGGTCCCGCACGGCATGGGCTACCTCGCACAGTTGCGGCATCGTCACGCCCTCGCCCGGATCCAGGTCGAAGACCAATCGCGTTGCCGGACCGGGCTTGAGCTCTTCGGCCCTGCTTCTAGTCCACTCGGCGACGAAGCGCCACTGCGGAACGTGCACCTCCAGCGCCGCCTGCTGCGCGATCCAGGCCAGCCCGTCGAGGCTGTCGATGATCGGATAGGTCGTCGTCCCGGATCGGTGGGTGACGCTGGCCCGCGGCAGCCAGTCGGGCGCCGAGGACGCCAGCTGCTTTTCGAAGAACGACTCCTGCTCGACGCCGTTCGGCCAGCGCTTGCGGGTGGCCGCCCGCCCGGCAATGTGCGGCAGCATCACCTCGGCGACGCGGGTGTAGTAGTCGAAGACGTCGGCTTTGGTGGTTCCGGTCGCCGGATACAGCACCTTGTCGGCGTTGGTCAGCTTGACCCGCGCCGGTGCTGTTGAAGCCATAAGGCCAACCTAGTTGTTCGCACGCGGACGCCGGTACCGTCAAGACCGTGGTTCGGCTGAGCAACGCCACCCTGGGACGGATGCCGATCGCGACACCGGGCTATGACCGCGACGGGATTGCGGTCGGCATCGGGCATATCGGCGTCGGCGGCTTTCACCGCGCGCATCAGGCGATGTACATCGACAAGCTGCTCGAGCGGGGCCTGGCACGGGGGTGGGGCATCTGCGGCATCGGCGTGATGCCGGCCGACCGCCGGATGCGCGACGTCCTGCGCGCCCAGGACGGCCTGTACACGCTGGTTTTGGAGCATCCCGACGGCAATCGCGAAGCCCGGGTGATCGGCTCGATCGTCGACTACCGCTACGCACCGGACGACCCGCCGGCCACCATCGAGCTGCTCGCCGCCCCCACGACCCGCATCATCTCGATGACCATCACCGAGGGCGGCTACCAGATCCGGGACGCGGGCTCGGTTTTCGGTCTGATCGCCGAGGCGCTGGCCCGGCGGCGCGACCGCGGCATCGCCGCGCCCACGATCCTGTCCTGCGACAACATCGAGCACAACGGCGAGGTCGCGCGCCAGGCCGTCATCGCACACGCCGAAACGCTTGGCCCCGGGCTGGCCCACTGGATCGGCGAGCACGCCCGGTTCCCCTGTTCGATGGTCGACCGCATCACCCCGGTCACCACACCGGAGATCGCGGCCGCCGTGGAACGTGACTTCGGAGTCGCCGACGAGTGGCCAGTGGTGGCGGAGGCCTTCGCGTCCTGGGTGCTCGAAGACGATTTCGCCGACGGCCGCCCGCCGCTGGACGAAGCGGGCGTCCTGTTGGTCGACGACGTGAGCCCGTACGAGGCGATGAAGCTGCGGCTGCTCAACGCCGGTCATCAGTGCCTGTGCTACTTCGCTGCACTGTGCGGATACCGCATGGTCCACGACGCGGCGCGCGACCCGCTCCTGGCCGAATTCCTGTTGTCCTATTTCGATTCCGAAGCCACGCCGACGCTGCGACCGGTGCCCGGCATCGACCTGGCCGCCTACACCCGCGGGCTCATCGAACGCTTCGCCAACCCGGGGGTGCGGGACACGGTGGCGCGGTTATGCGCCTACTCCTCGGACCGCATCCCGAAATGGCTGCTTCCGGTGATCCGCGACAACCTGCGCAGCGGCGGCCCGATCCGGCTCGCGTCGGCCACCGTCGCGAGCTGGGCCCGCTACGCCGAGGGGGTCGACGAAGGCGGCGAACCGATCGAGGTGATCGACAACCTGGCGGATGTGCTGGTGCCCGTCGCGCGGTCGCAGCGGCTGCATCCCACCGCGTTCATCGAGAACACCGACCTGTTCGGCGATCTCGCGCAGGAACCCCGATTCGTCGAGGCCTATCGCTGGGCGCTGGACTCGTTGCACGTCCACGGGGCCCGCGCGACCCTGGAGTCGTTGCTGAAAGGGGCGGCCCCGTGACTCGTGCGCTGGTGGTCGGCGAAGCGTTGATCGACATCGTCGGCGCCGCTGAGCACGTGGGCGGAAGCCCGCTCAACGTCGCCGTAGGGCTCGCCAGGCTGGGTCGCGACGTCGACTTCGCCACGCATATCGGCGACGACGAGCGCGGCCGCCGAATCGCCGACTACCTGAAAGCCGCTGGTGCGCAGCTTGTTCCGGGGAGTTCCTCGGCCGACCGGACACCGACCGCGGTCGCGACGATCGGAGCCGACGGGTCGGTCACCTATACCTTCGACCTGGACTGGCAGCTTTCCGGCACACCCGAGGCCGCGCCGCCACTGTTGGTGCACACCGGATCGATCGCCGCCGTACGCGAGCCGGGGTGCCGGGCGGTCGCGGCGCTGGTCGACACCTATCGAGCGTCGGCCACCGTCAGTTTCGACCCCAACGTGCGCCCGTCGCTCATCGCCGACCGGGATCTGGCCCGCGACCGCATCGCCCGCCTCGTCGAGCGCAGCGACATCGTCAAGGCCAGCGACGAGGACCTGACCTGGATCGATCCGGACCGCGACCCGGAGTCGACGGCCCGAGCCTGGCTGGCTTCCGGCCCGGCGCTCGTCGTCCTGACGAGGGGTGATCGGGGCGCGCGGGGTTTCTGTGCGGCGGGCGAGGTCCGCGTGCCCGCCCGGCAGGTCGAGGTGGTGGACACCGTCGGTGCGGGCGACGCGTTCATGGTCGGCCTGCTCGACGCGCTCTGGGGAATGGGTTTGTTGGGCGCCGCCCGGCGGGCCGCCCTGGGCAGGATCGGGCTCGACGCGCTGACCGCGGCGCTGCAGACGGCGTGCCTGTCGTCGGCGTGGACCGTCGGCCGCGCCGGCGCCGACCTGCCCGACCGAGACAGCCTGCGGGCCCCTCCACGGAATTAGCTGTACCCGAAAGTCCCGCGGTGCGGGCGTGCTGCGCTGTTTTGCTGGGGGCGGTGTGGGCATACTGATTTACATGCGTTCCATCTGGAAGGGTTCGATCGCGTTCGGACTGGTGAACGTCCCGGTCAAGGTGTACAGCGCCACCGAGGACCACGACATCAAGTTCCATCAGGTGCACGCCAAGGACAACGGCCGCATCCGCTACCAACGCATCTGCGAGAAAGACGGCGAGGTCGTCGAATACCGTGACATCGCCCGGGCATTCGAATCGCCCGACGGGCAATCGGTGATCATCACCGACGACGACATCGCCACCCTGCCCGAGGAACGCAGCCGCGAGATCGAGGTGCTCGAGTTCGTCCCGGCCAGCGACGTCGACCCGATGCTGTTCGACCGCAGCTACTTCCTCGAGCCGGATTCGAAGTCATCCAAATCATATGTGCTGCTTGCCAAGACGCTCGCCGAGACCGATCGGATGGCGATCGTCCACTTCACGCTGCGCAACAAGACGAGGCTGGCGGCGTTGCGCGTCAAGGACTTCGGCAAACGCGACGTGATGGTGGTGCACACGTTGTTGTGGCCCGACGAGATCCGCGACCCCGACTTCCCCGTGCTGGACAAGAAGGTCGACATCAAGCCCGCCGAACTCAAGATGGCCGGGCAGGTGGTGGAGTCGATGGCCGAGGACTTCAACCCCGACCGCTACCACGACACCTACCAGGAGCAGCTGCAGGAGCTGATCGAGGCGAAACTCGAAGGCGGCGAGGCGTTTACCGCCGAGGAGCAGCCCAAGGAACTGGACGAGACCGAGGACGTCTCCGACCTGCTGGCCAAGCTGGAGGCCAGCGTCAAGGCACGCTCCGGCAACGGTAAGGCGCCCGCCAAGAAGGCAGCGGCGAAGAAAGCGCCCGCGAAAAAGACGCCGGCCAAGAAGACCGCCGCCAAAAGGGCGCCCGCCAAGAAGGCCGCGTCAAAGTCCTGACTGCGCTTGGCGGTCAGCGCCGCCGCATCGACACGAAGCGGAATCCGGCGGCCAGCAGGTTGATCACCGCGACGATGATGATCAGGCTCAACGCCGCACCCCAGATCCGCAGGAAGCCGGCGTGTTCGGGGTTGGTGAGTTCGGTGTAGATCAACAGCGGCAGCGAGGCCATGTTGCCGTGGAACATGTCGAAGTTGATGGACCGGCTGTAGCCGACCAGCACCAGCACCGGCGCGGTTTCCCCGATGACGCGCGCGACCGACAACAAGATGCCCGAGACAATGCCGGGCATCGCGATCGGGATCACGATCCGCACGATGGTCTTCCACTTGGGGACACCCAGCGCGTAGCTGGCTTCTCGCAGGTCGTCGGGCACCAGCCGGAGCATCTCCTCGGTGGACCGCACCACCACCGGCAGCATCAACAGGACCAATGCCAACGACACGGCAAAGGAGCTCTGCTGGAAACCCAGGGTGGCGATCCAGAGGCTGAAGACGAACAGCGCCGCCACGATCGATGGCACTCCGGCCAGCACGTCGACCATGAAGGTCGTGAGCCGCACCAATCGGCCGGACCCGTATTCCACCAGGAACACCGCCGTCATCATGCCGAGCGGCACGGACAACACGGCGGCCACACCCGCCTGGACCAACGTCCCGTAGAGCGCGTGGTACACGCCGCCGGCGAACTCCTCGGGCAACACGCCGCGCAGCGAGTGGGTCCACCAGCCCGAGCGGGTGACGGCATACCACCCTCGTGTGAGCACGACCCCGAGCACCCAGACCAGCGGTACCAGGGCCACGATGAACGAGGCGACGAAAAATGTGGTCGCGGCGTTGTTGGTGATCCGCCGCCGCAGGCTCAGCGGGCTGAACACGTCCGGTTTGACCGGCAAGTCGAGCGCGTCGATACTCATGCGCGCCACTCCTCCCCATCGCTGCGCTCTGCATCGTCGCCGGCGCGACTCATCCGTTGACCTTCCCACCCGCCACCGCGCGCGCAAGCGCGTTGACGACGAATGTCAGGACGAACAGCGCGAACCCGGCGGCAATGTAGGCCCCGGTGGGCAGCGGTTCGCTGAATTCCGCTGCCGCGGAAGCGATCTTGGAAGCAAACGTGTAGCCACCATCGAACAGCGACCAGTTGCCCGGGCGGGCGGCCGACCGCAGGATGATCAGCACCGCAACGGTTTCTCCCAGCGCGCGGCCCAACCCGAGCATTGACGCCGCGATCACGCCGCTGCGGCCGTACGGCAGCACGGTCATCCGCACCACCTCCCACTTGGTGGCGCCCAGCGCCTGCGCCGCCTCCATCTGAATGGGCGGGGTCTGCCGGAACACCTCCCGCGATACCGAGGTGATGATCGGCAGGATCATCACCGACAGCACGATGGCGGAGGTGAAGATGGTGCCGCCGCCGGCCAGCGAGACGTTGCCCTGCTTGAACAGAAACAGCCAGCCCAGATTGCGGTTCAGAAATTCCGCGATCGGCTCGAGTTTGGGCGCCAGGACAAAGATGCCCCACAACCCGAAGATGATCGACGGCACCGCGGCCAGCAGATCAACCATCGCACCGAACGGTCGCGCGAACCGTTTTGGCGCGTATTGGGTGAGGAATATCGCGATCCCGACCGCCACCGGCACGGCCACCACAAGGGAGCTCACCGAGCTCAGCACCGTGACCATGAACAAGTCGCGGATACCGAACGCCAAGTGTTCTGCGCTGGTGGTGTTGAATTGCGCGCTGGTGAAGAAGTTCGCATGGTTCGCCCGCAGCGAGGGCACGGCGCGGATCAACAGGAATATCGCGATCAGCACAATCGCAATCACAATCGTCGAACCGGCCGCGGCGGCGACCAACTTGAACAGTTGGTCGCCCCGCTGCACCTTGTGCGGATCGGTCGCCTTCAGCGCAGGCTGAGTTTTGGTCGTCGGACCGGCCACTGCTCCGCGCGTCATGACATTCCGAATCACGCGATCGCGTTGACCGCAGTCGACAGTTTCGACTTGAACGAGTCCGGAATGGGAATGTATCCGTTGTCTGCCAAGCCATTTTGGCCCGCGCCGATAGTGCTCTGCAGGAAAGCCTTTACGGCCGTGCCGACCTGTGAATCGGGATACTTCGAGCAAACGATCTCGTAGGTCGCCAGCACGATCGGGTAGGAGCCGGCCTGCGTCGGCTTGTAGAACGAGTTGGTGTCGAGCACCAGGTCGTTGCCCTCGCCCTTGACGGTGGCGCCGGAGATTGTCTTGCCGACCGAGTCGGCGCTGATGGCGACGGCATCGCTGCCGGGCGCGGTGACAATCTTGGCCATGTTCAGGTTCTGGGCCTTGGCGAACGACCATTCGTTGTAGGTGATCGACCCCTCGGTGGCCTTGATGGCCGCCGAGGTGCCGTCGTTGCCCTTGGCTCCCTCACCGACACCGCCGTTGAACGTCTTACCGGCGCCCTTGCCCCACGCGCCGTTGGACGCGGCATCGAGGTACTTCTGGAAGTTGTCCGTGGTCCCGGACTGGTCATTGCGGAACACCACGTGAATCGGCTCGGCCGGCAGGGCGGTTCCGTTGTTGAGCGCCTGGACCGCCGGGTCGTTCCACGTGGTGATGACGCCGTTGAAGATCTTCGCCGCCGTCGGACCGTCGAGGTTCATCGAGGTCACGCCCTTGACGTTGTAGGTGATCGCGATCGGGCCGAACACCACCGGCAGGTTCCACGCCGGCGAGCCGCACCGCTGCTGGGCCGCGGCGTACTCGTTTTGGGCCAGTGGCGAGTCCGAGCCACCGAAATCGGTTTGATTGCCGTTGAATTCGCTGATTCCGGCACCGGAGCCATTGGCGGTGTAGTTCAACGTCTGACCGGGGCACGCTTGTTCGAACGCGTTTACGAAGCGCGTCATCGCGTTGGCCTGGGCCGTCGACCCGCTGGCCTTCAGCGTCTTCTTCCCACCGCAGCTCACCTTTCCCGCGGATCCGCCCGACGTCGCACTGCTACCGCTTGCTCCGCTCGAGTTGTTGTTCTCGCTGCCACACCCGGATAACACCAAAGCGGCGCTAGCCAGCACACTCACGGCGGCGCCAAATCGGTTCAGTTTCAATTCTCTTCCTAACAGTAGGGATGAAACATCGCCGCCGCCTGAGGCTGCGGCCCGGCAACCAGGTATCTGTCGCAGCCAAGTAGCTAACAGTAACAAGGTTAACGTTCGGAGAATTCTGTCCGGCGGTCGTCGGGCGACGGTCCCGCGCGCGATTGGGGCCGGTCAGGGAGTTACATCGTCGCGTCGGTATGACAAACTAGAACCTGTTTCAGAAATGCCGTGATCTGCGTCGGCGAGGTTTGTTACCGTGTCGCCGGACAACTCGAATAGAGAGGCCGTAATGATCCTTGACAGGTTCCGTCTGGACGACAAAGTCGCCGTCATCACGGGTGGCGGGCGCGGCCTCGGTGCGGCCATCGCGGTGGCTTTCGCCGAGGCAGGCGCCGATGTGCTCATCGCGTCGCGAACCCAATCTCAACTAGATGCCGTCGCCGAACAGGTCCGCGCCACCGGCCGTCGCGCCCACGCCGTCGCCGCCGACCTGGCCCATCCCGAGTCGACCGCGGAGCTCGCCGATCAGGCCGTCGAGGTGTTCGGGAAACTAGACATCGTCGTCAACAACGTCGGCGGGACCATGCCCAACACCCTGCTGACCACCTCCACCAAGGACCTCAAGGAGGCGTTCACCTTCAACGTCGCCACCGCGCACGCGCTCACCATCGCCGCGGTGCCGTTGATGCTGGAGCACTCCGGCGGCGGCAGCATCATCAACATCACCTCCACCATGGGCAGGCTGGCCGGGCGCGGTTTCGCCGCCTACGGCACCGCCAAGGGCGCGCTCGCTCACTACACGCGGCTGGCCGCGCTGGACCTGTGCCCGCGCATCCGGGTCAACGCCATCGCCCCCGGATCGATCCTGACGTCGGCGCTGGACGTGGTGGCCTCCAACGACGAGCTGCGCGCACCGATGGAGAAGGTCACACCTATGCGCCGCCTCGGCGATCCCGTCGACATCGCCGCCGCCGCAGTCTATTTGGCGTCCCCGGCCGGCAGCTTCCTCACCGGTAAGACGCTCGAGGTCGACGGTGGCCTCACCTTCCCCAACCTCGACATCCCCGTCCCGGACCTGTAAACCATGAGGCGCGAGCAGTCCCCCGCAAGCGGGAGGTACCCCCAGCAAAAGTCCCCTTACGCACGGCGTGTCGGGCGCTTTTGCGTCTGCTCGCGGTGTCACCCCTACCGCTAAGGAGCCCACCATGGCCATACCCGTCGTTCAGTTGGGCACCGGCAACGTCGGCGTCCACGCGCTCAAGGCGTTGATCACCAATCCCGAGTTCGAGCTCACCGGGGTGTGGGTGTCGTCCGACGCCAAGGCCGGCAAGGACGCGGCGGAGCTTGCCGGACTTAAGGATTCGACCGGAGTGCTGGCCACCACCGACCTGGACGCCGTACTCGCCACCGGTCCGCAGTGCGCCGTCTACAACGCCCTGGCCGACAATCGCCTGCCCGAAGCGTTGGAGGACTACCGCCGAGTCCTCGCCGCCGGAATCAACGTCGTCGGCAGCGGCCCGGTCTTTCTCCAATATCCCTGGGAAGTGATACCCGAAGAGCTCATCTCTCCGTTGGAAGACGCCGCGCGCGAAGGCAATTCGAGCCTCTACGTCAACGGCATCGACCCGGGCTTCGCCAACGACCTGCTGCCGCTGGCATTGGCCGGAACCTGCCAAAGCATCCAGCAGATCCGGTGCATGGAGATCGTCGACTACGCCACCTACGACAGCGCGGCCGTCATGTTCGACGTGATGGGATTCGGCAAGCCCCTCGACGAGATCCCGATGCTGCTGCAGACCGGCGTACTGAGCTTGGCGTGGGGGTCGGTGGTGCGGCAATTGGCTGCGGGACTGGGCATCAAGCTCGACAGCATCGCCGAGGAATACGTCCGCGAGCCCGCGCCCGAGGACTTCGACATCGCCTCCGGGCACATTGCGAAGGGCACGGCCGCCGGGCTCCGGTTCGAGGTGTTCGGAATGGTCAACGGCGACCCCGTCGTCGTCCTCGAACACGTCACGCGGTTGCGCGAGGACCTGCGTCCCGACTGGCCGCAGCCCGCGCAGGAAGGCGGCTCCTACCGCATCGAGATCACCGGCGAGCCGTCGTACGCGATGGACATCTGCCTGAGCAGCCGCCTCGGCGATCACAATCACGCCGGCCTGGTGGCCACCGCGATGCGGGTCGTGAACGCGATTCCCGCCGTGGTGGCCGCCGCGCCCGGCATCGTGACGACCCTTGACCTGCCCCTGATCACGGGCCGCGGCCTCTACGTCCCGGGGTGATCTAAAGCACGGCATCAAGCGCCGCCGTTTTGGCGTTGCCCCCAATGGTTCTCAGGGGGTGGCACGAAAGGGAAAGCATGACGAAACGGCGTGTTCTCGTGAGTGGAGCGTCCAAGGGCATCGGCCGTGCGGTCGTCGACCGCCTCGCCGGCAATAGGTACGAGGTGATCGGGCTCGCCCGCAGCGCGCCGTCGGACTTCCCCGGGCAATTCCACGAGGTCGACCTTGCCGACCGGGCCGCGACCGCGCAGACCCTCGACGCGATCGTCGCCGACGGCGTCGTCGACGCGGTGGTCAACAACGTCGGCTTCTCCCGGTGGGGCCGCATCGGCTCGATCGACCTCGACGATCTCTTCACCACCTACGACATGAACGTGCGCACCGCGGTGCAGGTGGTGCAGGCCGTTCTGCCGGGCATGATCGCCTCCGAATGGGGCCGCATCGTCAACGTCACGAGCCCGACGACCCTCGGCGTCGCGGAACGGACGCCCTACGCCGCCTCGAAGGCCGCGCTGGAAACGTGCACCCGCATCTGGGCGGGCGAGCTGGCCGGGACCGGGATAACCGTCAACGCGGTATCACCCGGGCCCATCGAAACCGAAATGTTCCGCCTACGCAGTCCCGCCGGATCGGAAGTCGAGGGTCGTCTTCTTGCCGCCATACCGATGCAGCGCGTCGGCACGCCTACCGAGATCGCCCACGTGATCGCGATGTTGCTGCATGAGGACGCCGGATACATGACGGGTCAGATCGTCCGGGTGGACGGGGGCGGCAGCATCGGAGCGGCATGATTCACCGCGGAGCGGGTAGCCAAACGGTCCGTCGCAGTGTTCGGCTAACCTAACTTTTTTATTCGAGTATGTGGATCGAGGTCGATACGCTTGGCGCAGGGCACCGGGGCCTCGCTCAAAACGAGCTGGTATCTGCTCGGCCCCGCGTTCGTCGCCGCGATCGCCTACGTCGATCCGGGAAACGTCGCGGCCAACGTCAGCGCCGGCTCGCAGTACGGCTACCTGCTGCTTTGGGTCATCGTCGCCGCCAACGTGACGGCCGGCCTGGTGCAGTACCTGTCCGCGAAACTCGGGTTGGTGACCGGACGGTCGCTGCCCGCGGCGATCGGCAAGGGGATGGGCCGTCCCCTACGACTGACGTTTTGGGCGCAGGCCGAAATCGTCGCCGTCGCAACCGATGTCGCCGAAGTCATCGGCGGGGCCATCGCGCTGCGGATCCTGTTCGGCCTGCCGCTGCCGGTCGGCGGGGTCATCACCGGGGTGGTCTCGATGCTGCTGCTGGCGATCCGGGACCGCCGCGGCCAGCTCCTCTTCGAACGCGTCATCACGGGGCTGCTGCTCGTCATCGCCATCGGCTTCGCGGCGAGCTTCTTCGTCGCCACGCCACCGTCCGAGGCCGTGGTGTCGGGATTGCTCCCCCGATTCCACGGCGCCGAAAGCGTGTTGCTCGCCGCGGCCATCCTCGGCGCCACCGTGATGCCGCACGCGGTGTATCTGCATTCGGGCCTGGTGCTGGACCGGC
>NZ_LZKE01000097.1:0-974 GCF_001672675.1 Mycobacterium sp. E2327 | reverse complement strand
GCTGACCTTCTGCGGGGCCCCGTCCGGCGACCACTCCTGGGCATTCCAGATGACCTTCAGGTAGTCCTGGCCGACCGCGGTGATGCCGCCTGGCTCGTCGTCAGCCCTCACAACCAGAGAGTTTAGGCAACCCACACCTGATTCGGCGTGCGGCGGCGGGATCTCGTCACCCCATGTTCGCGCCCGGCATCGTAGGCTTGCCATCGTGCAGCGGTGGCGCGGCCAAGACGAGATTCCCACGGACTGGGGCAGATGCGTGGTCACCATCGGGGTGTTCGATGGTGTGCACCGCGGCCACGCCGAGCTGATCGCGCACGCGGTGAAAGCCGGCCGCGCGCGCAACGTGCCGACGGTGCTGATGACGTTCGACCCGCACCCCATGGAAGTGGTCTATCCCGGCAGCCACCCGGCGCAGCTGACGACGCTGACCCGGCGCGCGGAGCTGGTCGAGGAGCTTGGCATCGACGTCTTCCTGGTGATGCCGTTCACCACCGACTTCATGAAGCTCACCCCGGAGCGCTACGTCCACGAGTTGCTGGTGGAGAACCTGCACGTGGTCGAGGTCGTGGTCGGCGAGAACTTCACCTTCGGCAAGAAGGCCGCCGGCACCGTCGCCACCCTGCGCAAGGCCGGCGAGCGGTTCGGCTTCGCCGTGGAGTCGATGTCGCTGCTGTCCGAGCACCACAGCAACGAGACCGTGACGTTCTCGTCCACCTACATCCGGTCCTGCGTCGACGCCGGCGACATGGTGGCGGCGACGGAGGCGCTGGGCCGCCCGCACCGCGTCGAGGGCGTCGTCGTCCGCGGCGAGGGCCGCGGCGCGGAGCTGGGCTTTCCCACCGCGAACGTAGCGCCGCCGATGCACTCGGCCATCCCGGCCGACGGCGTGTACGCGGCCTGGTTCACCGTGCTCGGACACGGGCCGGTGACGGGCACCGTCGTGCCGGGGGAGCGCTACCAGGCCGCGGTGTCCA
>NZ_LZKE01000096.1:0-6841 GCF_001672675.1 Mycobacterium sp. E2327 | reverse complement strand
GCCGTGTCACCGGTATCGGGCGCCCCTGCCGCGTCGCCGATGATGGCCCGCGGCCTTCCCGCCACCACGGTCGCCGGCATGGAGATGCGTGCATCCGGTGCCGCCGAATTGCCACGCGTCAGCGTGCTCCCTCGCGTGGTCGGATGACCGGAGGGAGGGAGCGGTTACGCAGTTCACCGATAACCAATTAGCAAACATTACAACTGTTTTCGAAGGAGACATGACATGACCACACGATTCATGACCGATCCGCACGCGATGCGGGACATGGCGGGCCGCTTCGAGGTCCACGCCCAGACCGTCGAGGACGAGGCCCGCAAGATGTGGGCGTCCGCGCAGAACATCTCCGGCGCGGGCTGGAGCGGCCAGGCGCAGGCGACCTCGCTGGACACCATGGGCCAGATGAATCAGGCCTTCCGCAACATCGTCACCATGCTGCACGGGGTGCGCGACGGCCTGGCCCGCGACGCGAACAACTACGAGCAGCAAGAACAGGCCTCCCAGCAGGTGCTGGGCAGCTAGCCAACCGATCAAGAGCAGGAGAGACTCGCATGACCATCAACTATCAATTCGGTGATGTCGACGCACACGGCGCCACCATCCGCGCGCAGGCCGCGTCACTGGAAGCCGAGCACCAGGCCATCGTTCGCGATGTGCTTGCCGCCGGGGACTTTTGGGGCGGCGCCGGCTCGACGGCCTGCCAGCAGTTCGTCACCGAGCTGGGGCGCAACTTCCAGGTGATCTACGAGCAGGCCAACACCCACGGTCAGAAAGTGCAGGCGGCCGGCAGCAACATGGCCAGCACCGACAGCACCGTCGGATCCAGCTGGGGCTAGCTACTGGGGTCCGCCTACGGCGTCACCAGGATCTTGCAGTGCCGCTCGGGGTCGGCCAGGTCGTCGAAGGCCTGGCCGACCCCGTCGAGCCCGACCTCCCCGGTGATCACCGGCGTGACGTCGATCTCGCCCTCGGCCAGCGCGCGCAGCGAGTCGCCGAACTCCTCCGGGTTGTAGGCGAGGACGAACTGCACGCTGATCTCTTTAGCGATCGCGAAGAAGGGATGCACGGTGTCGGCCTGCATGCACACCCCCGCGACAACCAGGCGGGTGCCGGGCCGCGCGCGGCGCAGTACGTCATCGATGATTCCCGGCACACCGATCGCCTCGAACACGACCGCCGCTTTGACGGAGTCGAAGGGTGATCCCTGGGCCGCGTCCAGCGTCCGGTGCGCGCCCATCGCGGTGGCCAGCTCGCGCCGCTTCGGGGAAAAGTCGCATGCCACAATGGTTTCCACCCCGCGCGCTCGAAGGGCGGCGATGATCGCGATCCCGATCGGACCGCAACCGAGCACTAGTGCCGTCTCGCCCGGCGTGATGTTGGACTTGTTGACGGCGTGCAATCCCACCGCCATGGGTTCGGTCAACGCGGCATGCTTGTAATCGAGGCCGTTCGGGATGGGCAACAGCAGCGGCGCCGAGAGCAGCATCCGTTCGGCGTAGCCGCCGATCGTGCTGTTGCTGTAGACGATCGGCTCGACGCCCTTGGGAGACAACAGAACCGGAATCGAGGTGACCATGGTGCCCGGCGGATGGGTGTCCGTATCCGGTCCGGCTTCGAGCACCTCGGCGCTGAACTCGTGACCCATGTAGACGTCGCTGTTCAGGTCGACGCCCATGCCGCCGGCGTCGGCCGCCACTTGGGCCGTCATCTCCATCACCTCGTCACCGTGGGCGGCAAAATGCAAGTCGGAGCCGCAGATTCCGCACGCCCGCACGCCGACCAGCACCTGACCCGGGCCGGGCACCGGTTCGGGCACTTCGTCGCGGTAGACCATCCGTCCGTCTCGTAACACCGCAGCGCGCATCAGCTTTCCACGCCTTTCTGCTCGTCGACGTGCTCGGTGATGGCCTTGACGATGGCATCACCGGCGCGCCCGATCAATTGGTCGCGCATGCCCCTGGCCCAGTCGTGCGACGACCGCGACGCCTCGAGCTGTCCCTTGAAGTAGGGAATCACCTTGCGGGCCATCAGGTCATAGCAGTGGTACGTCGCTTCCGGTGAGGCCCAGTCGTGGCCGAGCATCAGCAATGTCCCGAAACCGCCCGACCGTTCGAGCAGGTCTTCGATGTGCGCGATCGCGTCGTCCGGCGTGCCGATGCAGCAATTGCCCTTGGCCGCATAGTCCGCCACGAACTCATACGGCGTCTGCGCCTCGCCGTCGACCTCGTTGGACAGCGGCACGAAGCCCGCCGCGCCGAAGTAGTTCGCGAAATCCTGTAGCCCGTATGTGCAATCCTCGATGGCCTGCTCACGGCTGTCGGCAATGTGCATGATGCTCAAAACGCGCCACGAAGTCCGGTCCGGCTCGTCGCGGCCGACCTTGGCGGCCTGCTCGCGCACCACCTCCCAGGTGTTCTCCAGCGCGGCGTAACCGCCCGGCACCGACATCGACAGCGAGAGCAGCGACGTGCCCAGCGCGCCGGCCAGCCGCGGTCCGGACGGGGAAATCATTGCCGCCGTGGATATCTCCGGGTAAGGCCAGGTGAAGGGGCGGATGTGCAACTGGGCGTCGCGCAGCGTGAACCAGTCGGTGTGGCGGTCGACCCGTTCGGATGGGCCCGCGCGAAACAGCGCCAGGATCGCCTCGAGGGATTCCTGCATCATGTGTCGCTGATCGACCGGGTCGATGCCCATCATGTACGCGTCCGACGGCAGCGCGCCGGGCCCGGTGCCGAACATGACCCGGCCGCGGGTCAGGTGGTCCAGCAGCACCCAGCGGTCGGCCACCATCAGCGGGTGGTGGTAGGGCAGCGACACCACTCCGGTGCCCAGCCGGATGTGCTTCGTGCGCTCCGCCGCGGCGGCGATGAACACTTCCGGGCAGGCGATCAGCTCGTAACCACCCGAGTGGTGCTCGCCGAACCAGGCTTCGTCGAAGCCGAGGCGGTCCAGCGCGACGACGCGCTCCATGTCGTATTCCAATGCGACCGTAGGGGATTGGCCGGTGGGATGAAAAGGCGTAATGAAGACGCCGAAACGCAGCGGGACACCCATCACCATTCCACTCCTTTGAGGAACTCGAGCAGTGCCGCGTTCACCTCGTCGGGCCGTTCTTGCTGCAGCCAATGTCCGGCCCCTTCGATCAGCACCTCGCGGTATGGGCCGGAGATCACCTCCGAAACGCGGTCGCGACTGGTGAACGACAGCACCGGGTCGCCGGTTCCGGCGATAAAGAGGCACGGCACGTCAATCTTCGCGCCGTCGAGATCGGCCGTGGTTTCCCAGTTGCGGTCGAAATTTCGGTACCAGTTCAGGCCGCCGGTGAATCCTGTTCGGGAGAATTCGGCGATGTAATGGTCGAGCTCGTCCTGGCTGATCCAATCCGGCAACCCGTCCGGCTCGGGGAGCCGATCGATGAAGCCTTCGGGTCCGGGGGCGGCCATCCGCAGCAGCGCGTCCGCGCCGCCGGAACCGTTGAGGCCGCCCATCATCCGTCGCATGGTGCGGGCGGGGTCGCCCCCGAGTTCGGCGTCGGCGACGCCGGGCTCCTGGAAGTAGAGGATGTAGAAGAAGTTCTCACCGAACAGCTTGCGCCACGCCCGCGTCGGCGCCACCTGCGAGCGGGGCAGCGCCGGCACGCTGAGCGCGGCGACCGCCGCGACCCGGTCGGGGTGCAACAGCGGCGCATGCCACGCGACGGGCGCGCCCCAGTCGTGCCCGATCCACACGGCGCGCTCGGCGCCGACGTCGTCGAGCAATCCGACCAGGTCGGCGGTCAATTCGTGAATGTTGTACGCCTCGATCGGGTCCGGACGCGACGATCCACCGTAGCCGCGCTGATCGGGCGCCAGCACGTGATAGCCGGCCTCGGCGAGGGCCGGTATCTGGTGTCGCCATGAATAGGCCAACTCGGGAAAGCCATGGGCCAGAATCACCACGGGCGCGCCGCGATCTCCCGCCTCGGTCACCCGCAATTGCACGCCATTTGTGTCTACTAACCGCTGGGTTGACGAAAGCACCGTTTCACCAAATCACAAGGACCCCGGGCTGAGAAGGGCTTTCTTTATCGCCTGAGTCCCATAATTTGGGGATGCGATTGGACCACGTGGTTCTTTGGACGAGGGACGCGCGCGCGGCAATGGATTTCTACTCGAGAGTGGTCGGGCTGACGCCGGAACGTTTCGCCGAGTTCGAGGCCGGCGAGGCGCCGTTCCCGAGCGTGCGGGTGTGCGACGACTCCATCATCGACCTGATGCCGGTTGAGCTGGCCTCGTCCGCGGTGGCCGAGGGAAGTGCCGGCCACCCCCTCAACCACGTCTGCCTCGCGCTGTCGAAAGCCGAATACGACGCGCTGGATGCGCGCCTGCACGCCGCGGGCGTGGACACCGGCGCGCGGCTCACCCACAGTTTCGGGGCCCGAGGGTGGGCACCGCAGACGTACTACTTCGCCGACCCGGACGGCAATGTGGTCGAGGCCCGCTACTACGAGTGATCGCTCGGAGATTGTGTGGTTTGCCACGCCGGGAACCAGACCGGGAACTGCCGCTCGTTATCTCGTGAGAACCGTGACGCCCCGGCTCGCCGGGGCTGGCGATCGACACTAGCCACATGGTGCCGACCCGCTGCGCCCCGGCTCGCCGGGGCTGGCGATCGACACTAGCGGTAGCCTGGACTTTTGCAGCTTCGTGTATCGGGGAAGGACCTGGCCGACGAGGCCGATGATTGATGAACCGGAAAAACGTGATTCGCACCCTCACGGCGATCGCCGTTGTGGTGCTGCTGGGTTGGTCGTTTTTTTACTTTAGCGACGACACCCGCGGTTACAAGCCCGTCGACACCTCGGTGGCGATGGCCCAGATCAGCGGCGACAACGTCAAGAGCGCGCAGATCGACGATCGCGAGCAGCAGCTGCGGTTGACCCTGAAGAAGGGCAACAAGGACACCGACAACTCCGACAAGGTCATCACCAAATACCCCAGTGGATACGCGGTCGACCTGTTCAACGCGCTCAACACCAAGAACGCGAAGGTCAGCACCGTCGTGAACGAGGGCAGCATCCTGGGCGAGTTGCTCGTCTACGTGCTGCCGCTGCTGTTGCTGGTGGGCCTGTTCGTGATGTTCTCCCGCATGCAGGGCGGCGCCCGGATGGGCTTCGGGTTCGGCAAGTCCCGGGCGAAGATGCTCAACAAGGACATGCCCAAGACCACCTTCGCCGACGTCGCGGGCGTCGACGAGGCGGTCGAGGAGCTCTACGAGATCAAGGACTTCCTGCAGAACCCCAGCAGATACCAAGCACTGGGCGCCAAGATCCCCAAGGGCGTGCTGCTCTACGGCCCGCCCGGAACCGGCAAGACGCTGCTGGCCCGCGCCGTCGCCGGCGAGGCCGGGGTGCCGTTCTTCACGATCTCCGGCTCCGACTTCGTCGAGATGTTCGTCGGCGTCGGCGCCTCGCGCGTGCGAGACCTGTTCGAGCAGGCCAAGCAGAACAGCCCGTGCATCATCTTCGTCGACGAGATCGACGCGGTCGGCCGTCAGCGCGGCGCCGGGCTGGGCGGCGGCCACGACGAGCGCGAGCAGACGCTCAACCAGTTGCTGGTCGAGATGGACGGTTTCGGCGACCGCGCCGGCGTCATCCTGATCGCGGCCACCAACCGCCCCGATATCCTCGACCCGGCGCTGCTGCGGCCCGGTCGCTTCGACCGCCAGATCCCCGTCTCCAACCCCGACCTGGCCGGCCGCCGGGCCGTCTTGAGGGTGCACTCCAAGGGCAAGCCGATCGCCCCGGACGCCGACCTGGACGGGCTGGCCAAGCGGACCGTCGGCATGACCGGCGCCGACCTGGCCAACGTGATCAACGAGGCGGCGCTGCTGACCGCGCGCGAAAACGGCACCGTCATCACCGGCCCCGCACTGGAAGAGGCGGTGGACCGGGTGATCGGCGGCCCGCGCCGCAAGGGCCGGATCATCAGCGAGCAGGAGAAGAAGATCACCGCCTACCACGAGGGCGGGCACACGCTGGCGGCCTGGGCGATGCCGGACATCGACCCGGTCTACAAGGTGACGATCCTGGCCCGCGGACGCACGGGCGGGCACGCGGTCGCGGTGCCCGAGGAAGACAAGGGACTGCGGACCCGCTCGGAGATGATCGCCCAGCTGGTGTTCGCGATGGGCGGGCGCGCCGCCGAGGAACTGGTGTTCCGCGAGCCCACCACGGGCGCCGTGTCCGACATCGAGCAGGCCACCAAGATCGCGCGCTCGATGGTCACGGAATTCGGGATGAGTTCCAAGCTGGGCGCCGTCAAGTACGGCACCGAGCACGGTGACCCGTTCCTGGGCCGCACCATGGGAACGCAGGCCGACTACTCGCACGAGGTCGCCCGCGACATCGACGACGAGGTGCGCAAGCTGATCGAGGCCGCGCACACCGAGGCCTGGGAGATCCTCACCGAATACCGCGACGTGCTCGACACGCTGGCCGGTGAGCTGCTCGAGAAGGAAACCTTGCACCGGCCCGAACTGGAGGGCATCTTCTCCGGCGTCGAAAAGCGCCCGCGGCTCACCATGTTCGACGACTTCGGTGGCCGCATCCCCTCGGACAAGCCGCCGATCAAGACGCCCGGCGAGCTGGCCATGGAGCGTGGCGAGCCGTGGCCGCCACCGGTCGCCGAGCCGGCCTTCAAGGCGGCCATCGCCGCGGCCAGCGAAGCCGCCGAGGCCGCCCGCGCGGAGGCCGACAGAAACGCGAACGGCCCCAACGGTTCTCACGGCGGCCAGCCCGGCGGCAATCGAGAGCCCGCTCCGCACGGTCCGACCCAGCCGGACTACGGTGCCCCGGCGGGCT
>NZ_LZKE01000095.1:0-572 GCF_001672675.1 Mycobacterium sp. E2327 | reverse complement strand
GATCTCGTTCGGCACCAAGGGCGGGGAGATCGAGATGAACGGGCAGCGCGTCGCCGTCCCGGTGTCCACGGACCAGACGCTGCAGGAGATCACCAAGATCACCGACGGCCAGGCGTTCCACGCGGACAGCCTGGAATCGCTGGAGAGCGTCTATTCGACGCTGCAGCGCCAGATCGGCTATCAGACCGTCAAGGGCGACGCCAGCCTGGCCTGGATGATGCTGGGCGCGGTGCTGCTGGCGGGCGCCGTCCTGGCCGGCCTGTTCCTGAACCGGCGGCTGCCCGCCTGATCGCTCAGACCGGCAGGCGTCGGTTGATCAGCAGGCCCAGCGCCGCGGCGATCAGCGCGACGACAACGCCCAGGCGCAGCCAGCCGGCGCTGCCGGGGCCGGGCACCGTGCGGAAGCCGATGTCGTTCTCGATGGCGTTGTAGCTCTTGTTCAGCTCGTTGATGTTGGTGGCGGTGTAGGACTGCCCGCCGGAGAGTTGGGCGATCTTGCGCATCTGGTCCGTGGACACCGGGACGGCGACGCGCTGCCCGTTCATCTCGATCTCCCCGCCCTTGGTGCCGAA
>NZ_LZKE01000094.1:0-12735 GCF_001672675.1 Mycobacterium sp. E2327 | reverse complement strand
CGCCGCGGACGAGGCCCGCGTCGTCGATGCCGTGGACGGCGAGGTTCATCTTGGCCATCCGCCAGGTCTGCTCGACGCTTTCCTGGCCGTAGATGGTGACCTTCGCGGGATCGCCGTCGTGCTCGGCGATGAATTGCTCGGTGCGCACGAACATCCCGCCCGAGCCGCAGCACGGGTCGTACACGCGGCCGCTGGACGGTTCGAGCACCTCGACCATGACCCGCACGACGCTTGGCGGGGTGAAGAATTCGCCCCCGCGCTTGCCCTCGGAGCGCGCGAAGTTGCCCAGGAAGTACTCGTATATCTCGCCCAGCATGTCCCTGCCGCGTCGCGCACCGTCGAGCAGACCCACCAGCTCACCGAGCCGGCGCTGGTCGAGGTTCTCGTAGCGCCGCGGCATTGCGGCGGCGTCCATCGCGTCGTCGATGCGACGGCCGAGGTCCGGTGATGTCGCGTTGTCCACCAGGGCTTGCCACTGCGAACCGGCGACGTGCTGCAGGAACACCAGGCCCAGGATCACGTCCTTGTATTCACCGGCCGGGACCGACCCGCGCAGCTTTTCCGCGGCCTTCCAGAGCGTGTCCTTGAGCGCTTTCATCGGCCGGCCCGCTTGGCCGCCGGGCGCAATTCGCCCGCCAGGTCGCCGCGGCCGGCGACGCTGAACCCGCCCAGCCCCAGCCACGACGCCATCGAATTCAGTTCGCCCGCCAGCGCGTCGGCGACGGCGGGCCGAGGCACGTCGCGCTCGGCGAACGCGCCCACCACGCGCAGCGAGTCGGTGGCGCGGTCGGCCTTGAGGTCCACCCGCGCGACCAACCGGCCGTCCATCAGCAGCGGCCACACGTAGTAGCCGTACCTGCGTTGGGCGGCCGGGGTGTAGATCTCGATGCGGTAATGGAAGTTGAACAGCCGCTCCACCCGGGGCCGGAAGAAGATCAACGGGTCGAACGGGCACAACAGCGCGGTGCCGCGATCGGAGCGCGGCAGCGTACGGCCCGCCCGCAGGTACGCCGGGGCCGACCAGCCGTCGACGTCGGCCCGCTCGATCTCCCCGGCGGCCAGCAGGTCGGCGATCGCGGGCTTGACCTGCCGGGCCGACAGCCGGAAGTAGTCGCGGATGTCGGCCTCGGTGCCCACGCCCAGCGCGGTGGCGGCCCGCAGCGTGAGCTCGCGCACGGCCTCGTCGTCGTCGACCTCGCGGGCCAGCACGCTATGCGGCAGCACCCGCTCGACCAGGTCGTAGTGGCGGGCGAAGCCCACCCGGGTGGCCGTGGTGAGCGCGCCGGAGGCGAACAGCGCCTCGGCGACCCACTTGGTGTCGCTGCGGGTCCACCAGGTCCCCTTCTTCCGCCGCGGTTCGGCGGCCAGGTGCGCCTCGATCTGACCGGCGGTGCTAGGCCCCAGCTCGGCGACGGCGGCGAGAATGTCCTCGGCGAGTTGGGGATTGGCCTTGACGATGTGGGTGCCCCAGCGGCCGTGCCGGTATTGGCGCATCCGCCACCGCAGCAGCGGCCAGTCGTCGACGGCCATCAGCGCGGCCTCGTGGGCCCAGTACTCGACCAACAGCCGCGGCGAGCGCGCCGAATGCGACCAGGCGGCGCGGTCCAGCACGTCGCGGTCGTAGGGCCCCAGCCGGCTGAACACCGGGGCGTAGTGGGCGCGCACCGCCACCGACACCGAATCCAGCTGCAGCACTTGGATTCTCGAGATCAGTCTCTTCAGATGCGCGCGGGTGACCGGGCCCTTGGGCCGCGGCTCGCTAAACCCTTGTGCCGCAACGGCTAAGCGCCGAGCCTGGGCGGCGGTCAGCGTGCGTTTCCCGATCGGCACGGCGCCGAGAATACCGCGTTTTGGCCGCCCTACGCGGCAACGCTACCGCGGGATCAGCTCGCGCCGACTTTCTCGCCCAGTGGCACGACGACGCTCGCCTCCGGCAAATCCTTCTGCTCCTGGCGCGCCGCCGCGAGAGCGGCCGGAACGGGCTCCAGGTCGCGGTAGACCCGCTCCAGTTGCTCGAGGATCTTGATTCGCTGCTGGCTGGCCTCGTCCGCGGCCCGCCGGGCCTGCTCGCGATAGTGATCGGCTTCCCGCCGGGCATCGCGCCACGCCTGCTCGATAGCCCGTTCGGTTTCGTCGCGCATCTCCGCGAGTTCGGCCTCGAGCTTTTTCTTCTTTTCGTCGTAATCCGCCTCGAGGGCCTCCCGGCGCGCGGTCAGCTGCGCCATCTGCTCCTCGTGCTCTCGCCGCGACTCCTCCGCCTCCGCCTCCGCCGACGCGATCAGCGCGTCCGCCTCGGCGCGCGCCTCGGCCTGCAGCTGGGAAACCTCGTCGACCGTGCGCCGCAGCATGTTGGCCATCCGCAGTTGCATGGCGTGGGGCGACGGTGAGGTGTCGGTGAGGACGGCGACCTCTTTGCGCAGCGCCGCCGCTTCGTCGCCGGCCTGGGTCAGTCGCGCCTCCAGGCTCCTGACGTCATTGAGCAGCAGCTGCTGCTTGGCGGTCAGCGCCTCGATGGACTCGTCAACGGCCGCCGCGTCGTAGCCCCTGAACACACGCGGAAACGTCTTCGCGGGTTCGGTTATCACTGCAAATTCCCCCCTTTACTGGAAATGAGTTATAGACCCGTGAGACCGACCCCCGAGTCCCGAGTATGTCAGGCGGTGCGCGTCACGCGGGCGGCGCCGCCGGGGCGACCCCTACGGACGACGGTACGTGTGAAACCGGTAACGCAGCCCCGTGCGGCTGACCTGCCAGTCCCCCGTCACGCCCAACCACGACTCGTCGAGCACCGGGGCCAGCGCGTCTCCGTCGTCGCGCGGCAGGTCGATTTCGACCTCGGTGACCTCGCAGCGGGTGGCCAGCGGCAGCCCGAGCAGGTAGATCTGCTCGCCGCCGATGACCCACGCCTGCGGCTCGGTCAGCGCCGCCTCCAGCGAATCGAGCACCTCAGCCCCCTCGGCCACGTAATCGGGGTCCCGGGACAGCACGACGTTTCGCCGGCCCGGCAGCGGGCGCACCCGCGCCGGCAGCGACTCCCACGTCCGCCGCCCCATCACCACCGTGTGACCCATGGTCACCTCTTTGAAGCGCGCCAGGTCCTCGGGAACCCGCCACGGAATGTCGCCGCCGCGCCCGATCACACCGGACGTCGACTGAGCCCAGACCAGACCCACACGGGTCATACGCGCGTCATACCGCGACTGGAGCTTTGATCGCCGGGTGCGGATCGTAGTTCTTCACGACGACGTCTTCATACGTGTAGTCGAAGATCGAATCCCTGTGCGCGAGAACGAGTTCCGGGTACGGCCGCGGCTCGCGGGCGAGCTGGGTCCGCACCTGTTCGACGTGGTTGTCGTAGATGTGGCAGTCACCGCCGGTCCACACGAACTCGCCGACCGCGAGGCCGGCCTGGGCGGCCATCATGTGGGTGAGCAGCGCGTAGCTGGCGATGTTGAACGGAACCCCGAGGAACAGGTCGGCGCTGCGCTGGTAGAGCTGGCAGCTCAGCCGCCCGTCGGCGACGTAGAACTGGAACAGCGCGTGGCACGGCGCCAACGCCATCTGCGGAATCTCGCCGACGTTCCACGCCGAGACGATGATGCGCCGCGAATCCGGGTCGGTGCGCAGCAGTTCCAGTGCCGCGCTGATCTGGTCGACGTGCTCGCCGGTCGGCGTCGGCCAGGACCGCCACTGCACGCCGTAGATGGGCCCGAGATCGCCTGTCTCGCTTGCCCATTCGTCCCAGATGGTGACGCCGTGCTCGTGCAGCCAGGCGACGTTGGAGTCGCCGCGCAGGAACCACAGCAACTCGTAGACCACCGACTTGAAATGCACCTTCTTGGTGGTCAGCAGCGGGAAGCCGGCCGTCAGGTCGTAGCGCAACTGCTGGCCGAACAGGCTGCGGGTCCCGGTTCCGGTGCGGTCGGATTTGGCGGCGCCCCGGTCGAGCACCACGCGAAGCAGGTCCTCGTAGGGGGTGGCGATCGGCACGCGGCCAGCTTAGCTCCCAGGGCCAGGAGTAGAACGGATCCCATGCCGAAGTTCACCGACAGCATCACCACCCCCGACGGCTCCTGCCCCGTCCGATTTTTCACCCCCGAAGGGCCCGGCCCCTGGCCGGGCGTCGTGATGTACTGCGACGCCGGCGGGGTGCGAGACACCTTCGACGAGATGGCCGCCAAGCTCGCCGGATTCGGCTACGCGGTGCTGCTTCCCGACGTGTACTACCGCAGCGGCGACTGGGCCCCGTTCGACATGGCCACCGTGTTCAGCGACGAGCAGGAACGCAGGCGCCTTTTCGGAATGATCGGCGGCATCACACCGGACAAGATGGCCAGCGACGCCGGCGCGTTCTTCGACTACCTGGCCGGGCGCCCCGAGGTGTCCGGCGACCGATTCGGCGTGTGCGGCTACTGCATGGGCGGGCGGACGTCGCTGGTGGTGGCCGGCCGCCAACCGGACCGCGTCGCCGCCGCGGCGTCCTTCCACGGCGGCGGGCTGGTGAGCGACGGCGCGGACAGCCCCCACCTGCTGGCCGACCGGATCACCGCCACGGTGTACGTGGGTGGCGCCGAGAACGACGCGTCCTTCACGACCGACCACGCCGAGCAGCTCGACAAGGCACTGACGGCGGCCGGCGTGGCGCACACCATCGAGTGGTATCCCGCCGCCCACGGCTTCGCGGTCCCGGACAACCCTCCCTACGACCCCGCCGCCGACGAGCGGCACTGGGCGGCAATGACGGAGGTCTTCGGGTCGGCGCTACCGCGCTAGGCTGGCGGCCTTTTCCCGGCTGATCGTCTCGAGCAGCAGGTTCGCCGCCACCGCCGCCCCGTCGGTGCGGATCGTGCTCGCCACGGCGCCCGCTCGCGCGCGGGCCTCGGGGGTCAACACGGGCTCGAGCGCGGCGAACAGCGACTCGGCGGTCGGCGCCACACCTATGTGCGCGGTCCCGATGCCCAGTTCGCCGACCCGTCCCGCCCAGTACAACTGGTCGGCGCCCTGCGGCATCACCACCTGAGGGGCGCCCGCGGCGGCGGCCGTCGTCGTGGTGCCCGCGCCGCCGTGGTGCACGACGGCGGCCACGCGCCCAAACAGCGACTGCTGGTTCACCTCACCGACGGAAAAGCAGTCGTCCCCGTCGTCGATCGGCGCCAGGCCGGCCCACCCCCGGGCGACGACCACGCGGCGGCCGAGCCCGCGGATCGCCTCTAAGGCCGCGAGGGCGAGGTCGGCCGGGCCGCGCAGCGGCATGCTGCCGAAGCCCACGTACACCGGTGGCGTCCCGGCGTCCAGGAACTCGACCAGCTCCGCCGGCAGCGGACGCGTGTCCCGCAGCATCCACGCGCCGGTTTGGACGACGTCGAGGTCCGTCGGCTCCTGCCACGGGCCCAACGTCGGGTCCGACGCCAGCCACGGGCGGTCGGTGAAGGCGTGACCGCGGACGTCGTGCACCGGCGGCAGGCCGACCTCGGCGCGGTGATGGTTGAGCGTCGGGCCGAACAGCGCATTCACGTTTTGGGCGTCGAGGTCCCACAGCGCCCGGTGGTCGATCGCGCCCGGTGGCAGCGGCCAGCTCCAGAACGAGGGCGGCCGGTGGTGTGGCGACGGCAGGTTGGTGGGGTGATAGCTCGCGTAAACGTAATGGATGCCAAGCATTTCGGCCGCCGACCGGGCGCCGGCAGCCGCGGGCAGCAGACCCGCGGCCACCAGCGCATCGCATCCCCGGGCCGCGTCCGCGACGGTGTCGAACTGCGCGGCGATCAACTCATCGAAGTGCCGCCGCAGGTACGCCTCGGACTGCGGACCGGCCGCGCTGGTCATGGCGCGCACCGACTCGCCGAATGCCACCAGCGGCACACCGAAACCGGCGGCCCGCTCGGCGAACTCGTCGTCCGGCGGCGCGCAGATTCCAACCTCCGCGCCGAGCGCTTGCAGTTGGACGGCGAGGCCCAGCAGCGGCTCGACGCCACCGCGCGAATCGTATGTCGACAGCAGCACACGCATTCGCTATCTCCATTCGCAACGGTGATTCGGGAACCGATTGTGCAGCGGCGCCGTCAGCGCCGCGAGCCCACGATATGTCGCCGAAGCTGTTTGCCGGACCAATAGCTAACGATCGCCTTGAGCAAAACCCGCCGGGGGCTCGGGGCACCGACCAGTGCCGCTGAAAGACAAGCAACTTGTCTGTCGCCCGGGTTGCGCGCCGACGTGAGTTAGCGACAGCCCGGGCGCGGCACTTGCTGCCGCGGCGTGGCGCCGATGCCGCGTTAATGAGAAGAGTTAGCGAAGCCGACCTCCCGTGTTTGCTGTGGGCCCGCATCTAGCCGGGTAACGAGCGTCGGCGCCCGCGTTCAGCTAACAAAACGGCCTAGGAAGTTACATGCCAATGGTATTGTTCTGGCGCCGGAGTCAATTGTGCACATGCCGAATAGCTAATTCAGCTAACCGCTATGGACTTCTTTTAAGCCTTCCCATAATATTTGCTGTGGGCGCGTTCAACTAAAAGCGCGCCTTTGCCGCATCCGGGAGACCAGGCCGGCGCGACGACGGGAGGACAGTGATCCCGATGATTCCCAAAGCCGCCGACGGTTCGCGCATTGAGCGCCGACGCCCGAGGCCGCCCGGCAACTTGCCAATCGACGAATTGCAACGAATGCCGGCGTTGGTCGTCTTGGAACGGCTACCGGCCCCGGCCATCGCAGTCGATCGCGCGGGGACCATCCTGTTCGCCAACGGCTCGTTCTGCGACATGGTGGGCTACTCGCCGGATCAACTCGCGTCGATGAACTTCGAAGACCTCTTCTACCGCATGCCGGCCGACGACGGATGGATCACGCTGGTCGGCACCGGCGCCAAGCGCACCGTCGAGCTGCGGAACCGGGGCGGGCACTCGGTGTGGGCCAGCATGAGCAGGTCGGCGATGCGACGCCGTGACGACACCGTCGCCCTGGTCACCTTCCATGACCTCACCGAAGAGATCTGGCTGACCGGCGACTGCCGGCGTCACGAGGACGGCAGGTTCACCAGCTTTGCCAACAGGGCGCGGTGGCGATAAGCGGTGCCCAGAGCTAACTGATCGCTCTTGGCGCGCTTGAGGTAGAGGTGCGCCGGATACTCCCACGTCATTCCGATGCCGCCATGCAGCTGTACGCACTCCTCGGCGGCATGCACGGCAACGCCGCTGCAGTAGGCCTGCGCGAGCGCCGCCGCGGTCGCCGCGTCCTGATCGGCGGTCGCGCACGTGTCGGCGGCGTGCCTGGCCACCGCCGTCGCAGTGCCGACCTCGAACCATAGATCCGCCAGCCGGTGCTTGATCGCCTGGTAGGACCCGATCGCGCGGCCAAACTGCTTGCGCTGCTTGACATACGCCAGCGTGGTGTCGAAACACCACTGGGCCACGCCCAGTTGCTCGGACGCGAGCAGCGCCGCCCCGGTCTGAAGCGCTTCGGCCACCGCGAGGTCCGCCGGCCCCAGCCGCGACGACGCCACCCCCGAAAAGCGCACGCTCGCAAGCGGTCTCGTCATGTCCAGCGCGAGCACGGGGGACACCTGCACGCCCGCGGCGGTGCGCGGCACGGTGTGCAGCTCGAGCCCGCCGGGCGCGACCGCCGGCACCACCAGGACGTCGGCCTCGACGGCGCCCGCGACGCTGCCGACCTCTCCGCTCAGCCCGTCGGGGCCGGCACTGACGCCCCCAACCGAATCGCCCGGCGCCGTGGACAGCGGCACCACCAGCGCCGCGGTGATCTCGCCGCGGGCCAGCGCGCCCACCGTCTCGTCGTCGCCGGCCCGCAACAGCGCGATGGTGGCGAGGACCGCGCTGGACAGGAACGGCACCGGCGCCACCGCGCGCCCGATCTCCTCCATGACGACCGCGGCCTCGCGCGCCGACGCGCCGGCGCCCCCAAGCGACTCGGGGACCAGCAGGCCGGCCACCCCAAGCTCGGCGGCCAGCGTCCGCCATATTCCCGAAAAGTCCTGTGGCGCAGCGTCATACGCTCGGACCACCGATTCGGGCGGGCAGCGGTCGGTGAACAGGTGACGAACGCTGTCGCGCAACGCCTCCTCGGTATCGGAATACAGGAGATCGCTCACCGCGGCAGGTCCTTCCACGCGACGTCCTTGTCGACCCGGTGTTCGCCCGGCAGCCCAAGGATTCGTTCGGAGATGGTGTTGCGCAAGATCTCCGACGTGCCGCCCTCGATCGAGTTGCCGCGCGCCCGCAAATACCGGTATCCGGGCCCGCGACCGACCAGGTCGACCGTCTCCGGTCGGCGCAGGGTCCAGTCGTCGTAGCGCAGGCCCGCCTCCCCGTGCAGCTCGATCTCGAACCCCGAGATCGCCTGGGCCAGACGGGCGAAGGCCACCTTCATGCCCGCACCCTCCGGTCCGGGCTGCCCGGTGCTGGCCTGCTGGCGGGACCGCTCACCCGTCAGCCGAAGGGCCTCCGCGTCGACCCACAGCCGCATCAACTCGTCGTGCATCGCGGGGTTGCGCAACGCCGGCTGGTCGCGCCAGGCGCCGGTGACCTTGCCGATGTGCCCGCCCTCCCGCGGCATTCCGGCGCGAGTGCCGATGGCGACGCGCTCGTTGTTCAGCGTGGTGGTCGCGACGCGCCAGCCGCCGCCCTCCGCGCCGAGCCGATTCGCATCCGGCACCCGAACGTCGGTGAGGAACACCTCGTTGAACTCCGCCTCGCCGGTGATCTGGCGCAGCGGCCGGATCTCGACACCCGGCTGGGTCAGGTCGCACAGGAAGTACGTCAGGCCGGCGTGTTTGGGCACCGTCGGGTCGGTGCGGGCGACCAGGATGGCCATGTCCGCGTGCTGAGCCTGCGACGTCCACACCTTCTGCCCGTTGACGATCCAGTCGTCACCGTCGCGGACCGCGCGGGTGGACACCCCGGCCAGGTCCGAGCCGGCGCCGGGCTCGCTGAACAACTGGCAGTAGATCTGTTCACCGGTGAACAACGGGCGCAGAAACTTTCGCTTCTGCTCGTCGGTCCCGAACGCCGCGATCGTCGGCGCCGCCATGCCCATGCCGATGTAGTTCTTGACGGTGCCGCCCACCGGCGCACCGGCAGCGGCCAGCCGCGCGTCGACGAGCTGCTGCGCGTCCCGCGACAGGCCCAGTCCGCCGAAACCCGGCGGCAGGTGGACCCAGGCCAGCCCCGCATCATATTGCGCGCCAAGGAATTCCCGCGCTTCGGTGGTGGCCGGGTCGTGCTCGTCGAGCAGCGCCTGGACCCGCGCGGCCAGGTCCGCTGTGACGTCTATGGTGCTCATTGGGCCTGATATCCCTGGGCCGGGCCGAGCAGCAGGCCGCCGTCGATCACCATCGTCTCGCCGGTGATCCAGCTCGCCGCGTCGGAAACCAGGAACGCGACGGCGCCCGCCACGTCGGCCGGCTCACCGATGCGCCCGAGCGCGATCGTCGCCGCCAGCGGATCCTCGTGGTCCTTCCACAGCGCCTCGGCCAGCCTGGTGCGCACCACTCCCGGTGCGATGGCGTTGACCCGGACGCGGGGGGAAAGTTCCAGCGCCAGTTGCTTGGTGACGTGGATCAACGCGGCCTTGGTGGCGTTGTACATGCCCATCGCCGGCGACTGGTGCAGGCCTCCGATCGAAGCGGTGTTGACGATCGACCCGCCGTGCTCCCCCATCCACGCCTTGACCACCAGCGAGGTCCACAGCAGCGGCGCCCACAGGTTGACGTCGAAGATCTTGGTGAAGCGGGCGTGGTCCTGCTCGATCAGCGGGCCGTACGCCGGGTTCGTTCCCGCGTTGTTGACCAGGATGTCGACGCTGCCGAAGCGCTCCAGCGTCAGGTCCACGCAGCGCCGGGCGGCGTCCTCGTCGACGGCGTGGGCGCCGACGCCGACGGCCTTCTCGCCGACCTGCGCCGCGGCCGCGTCGGCGGCTTCCTGCTTGCGGGCGGTGAGCACCACGTCGGCGCCGGCGGCGGCCAGTTGCTGGGCGATCGCCAGCCCGATTCCGCGCGAGGCGCCCGTGATGATCGCGGTCCGTCCGGTCAAATCCAGTGAGGTCATCGTGTGCCTTCTGTCCGCACCAATAATTTTCGTTAGCGATGTTTTGTACCCGTGTGCGCGTGGTATGCGACACGCATGTTAGCCAAACTAAACCTCGTGAAACCACTGGTCGTGGCCGGGGCGGTCGCCGCAGCGATCGCCGCCGCACCGACGGCCGCCGCGGACGCGTTTGGGGCAGGACCGGCGATGACGGGGTCCGCGCCCACGCACATCGTCATCAAGGACGACCCGGGCGGCGGCGGTTGCGACGCCAACGGCAACTGCGGTTCGGGCGGCCAGAACCAGGGGCCCGGCGGCGGCCCCGGCGGGCAGGGTTGCGTGCCGGGCGTCGGCTGCGGCTCGGGCGGCCAGTTCGCCGGACCCGGTGGCGTGCCCGGCGGCACCGGGTGTCTGCCCGGCGTCGGCTGCGGTTCCGGCCACGGATAACCCTTTGACCCTCAGCCTCCCGGCAGCCTGGTAATCCAGGCCCGGGAGTCTGCCGGGTCGATGACGTCGTCAAGTTCGAACGTGGTGGCCGACCGCAGCGCCTTACCGTGCTGGTAGGCCGCCGCCACCAGCTTGTCGAACAGCTGCTGGCGCTGGATCGGATCCTGTTCGGCCGCAAGTTCTTTGCTGAAGCCGAGCCGCACCGCCCCTTCCAGCCCCATGCCGCCGATCTCGCCGGTCGGCCACGCCACCGTGAACTGGGGCGCGCGGAAGGACCCGCCGGCCATCGCCATCGCGCCCAGCCCATAACCCTTGCGCAGGATGATCATTCCCAGCGGCACCGTCAATCGCGCGCCCAGCACGAACATCCGGCCGAAGCGGCGCACGGCGGCTTCCTTTTCCGCGTCCGGCCCGACCATGAAGCCGGGGGTGTCGCACAGCGAGACGAGCGGCAGCCGGAACGACTCGCACAGCGCGAGGAAGTCACCGGCCTTGTCGGCGGCCTCGGCGTCGATCGCCCCGCCGAGGTGATGAGTGCTGTTGGCGATCAGACCGTACGCCACGCCCTCGACGCGAACCAGCGCGGTGACGATCCCGACGCCATAGTCGGGGCGCAGTTCCAGCACGGAACCCACGTCGAAGATCGACTCGATCACGCGGTGCACGTCGTAGGCGCGTAATCGGTTCTCTGGTATCACATGTCGGGCCGCCCGCGGGTCCGGCGCGGCCCATTCCCGGATGGGGCCGTCGAAATACGACAGGTACTGCTTGGCCAGCGACACCGCATGCGCCTCGTCGCGGGCGACCAGGTCCACGACACCGTTGTGCCGCTGAACGTCGATCGGCCCGATCGCCTCCGGCGGGTACACCCCCAGCCCGCCGCCCTCGATCATCGCCGGACCGCCCATTCCGATGTTGGCGTCGGGGGTCGCGATGATCACGTCACACACCCCGGCCAGCGCGGCGTTGCCGGCGAAACAGCGGCCGGAGACGATCGATACCAGCGGCACCCGGCCGCTCAGCGCGGCCAGCATCCGGAACGTCGGCACGTCGAGGCCCGCATGGCCACCGACGTCGGTGTCGCCCGGCCGACCGCCGCCGCCCTCGGCAAACAGCACCACCGGCAGGCGTTTTCGGGTGGCCAGCTCGAAGACACGGTCGGTCTTGGCGTGATTGCGCATGCCCTGCGTGCCGGCGAGCACGGTGTAGTCGTAGGACACGACGACGGCCTCGGCGCCCCCGATCCGGGCCAGGCCGGCGACCAGGCCATCGGCCGGGGTGTTGGCGATCAGGTCCTCCTCGGAGCGCCGGCTGCGCTGGGCGGCGATGGCCAGCGCGCCGTATTCGACGAAGCTGCCCGGGTCGACCAGGTCGGTGATGTTCTCCCGGGCGGTGCGCCGGCCGCGCGCGTGCCGCTTGGCGACGGCCGCCTCCCGGCCCTCGTCCCGGGTGAGCAGGTGGCGCCCGTGCACCTCGTCGAGGTCGGCGCGGGGCCGGTCGAGATCCATTGCGGTCGAGTAGGATTCGGTGCCGTCCTCGGCGCCCGTGCGGGTGAACACCAGCAAGGGATCGCCGGTGCCGACCACCTGGCCCGGCGCCACCAGGCTCCGGACCGTCCGCAGCGGGTCCGGGGCGGTGAGCACGTGCTGCATCTTCATCGCCTCGAGGACGACGAGCGGGGCGCCGGCCCCGAACGCCTCACCCTCCGCGGCCACCTCCACGACCGTGCCGGCCAGTTGAGCGCGCAGCACTTCCTCGCCGGGGTAGAGCTCGACCGGCGCGACGCGGACGTCCTGCTGGTGAGCCAGCGCGGCGGCGGCCAGCGCGGGAAGCTTCTCGTCGAGGAAATCCGTCGTCACCCAGCCCGATTGGATCCCGCTGTCGCCCAGCAGCTCTCGCAGCAACCCGATGTTGGTGCGCACGCCCTCGACGCCGAATTCACCCAGGGCGGTGCGAGCCTTGCGCACCGCCGCGGGCCACGAGGTTCCGCGCACGTGGGTGATGACCTTGGCCAGCAGCGAGTCGTAGCGCGGGCTGGTGACCAGGCCCGGCCGGCCGTAGGTGTCGACACGCACGCCGGGACCGCTCGGCGGCGAAAACACCGTCAACGTGCCCGCCGCCGGCACCACCGAACCGTCGGCGGCGAAGGTCTCCATGTTCACCCGGGCCTGGATCGCGATGCCGCGGCGGGCGGCCGGCTCGCCGATCACTTCGCTTCCGTCCGAGGCGATCCCGGCGGGGAGCCCGAGTTCGTAGTA